>NZ_JBHWZS010000295.1:0-10811 GCF_042728155.1 Streptomyces sp. NPDC060209 | reverse complement strand
GGCCGGGAGAACCCGGCCCGTACGGCGGTCGAGGACGGCCGGCGGACTCAGCGGTGCGAGGGGAATTCCACGACCTGCTGGTACGTCGGCCGGTTCTGCCAGTGGATCGACTTCTGCGAGATCCCGCCCAGCGGACGGTGGACGATCGTGTCGGTGCACCACTGCTCACCGGCCTTGCAGCTGTCGTCACCCGGGTAGACCGTCGTCGCGGGTACGGCCGCCGCCTCCTTCAGGGTGCCGAGCAGAGCGGAGCGGCAGGCGCTCAGGTCGCCGTTGCCGCAGTACGTCTTCGCCAGAGGGCCCTTGACGGACTGTCCGAGGACCTGGCGCAGGTCCTTGTCGGCGAAGCCCCACCAGCCGTACTGGAACGCGGAGCCGCTGTGCGCCCCGCTCGGCCCGTGGCTCGCGGCCGGGGACTCGTCGGTGGCCAGGCTCGCGGTCAGCGCCGTGTAGAGGCTGTCGCCCAGGCCGGGCCGGAACTCCGCCTCGACCAGCTTCGGCCACCACGCGTCCATGATCCGTACCGCGTCGGCGTGCGTGTACGTGTGCGATCCCGGGCTGGTCTCCTTGCGCTGCGCCCCGGCGGCCCGCCACGAATCGAGCTGCTGGACCACCGCGTTGAGCTCCGGGTCGGTGACCGGCTGGGAGCGCAGCACCTTCAGGAGCTCGGGCAGCAGTTGCTCGCCGCGCAGATCGGTGAGGGCGGCCTCCTCCATGGCGCGGGTGAGGGAGGCGCGGGTCACCCCGCCGTCCGCCACCAGTTCGGACACCCTGTCGTCGAGCAGGTCGCCCCGGTGCACCGCGCCGAAGCCGAACGCGGCGGTGGAGTAGTCCTTGGCCTGACGGTTGTTCCAGGAGATGTAGTAGTCCTGGCCGATGGACTGCGGGTGTTCGGCGAACGGGGTGTAGTCGGTGGTGTTGGCCGCCGGGTCGTAGCCCCGCCACTCGTACGCCTTCTCGGCCTTGACCGGCAGCGCGGCGTCCACCCCGGCAGCACGCACCGGGTTCATGCCGCTGTTGTAGAACGCCGCGGTGCGCGAGTCGGCGTAGAACCAGTTGAAGGCGTAGTCGATATTGCTCGCCGCCTGCTGGAAGGAGGCCGCGTCCGTCACGTACGCCGGGTCGTTGAGCAGCTGGAAGCCGATGATCGAGTCGGCCTCGTGCCGGTAGGTGGTGCGCAGCGAGGTGTACGCGACCGGCTTGCCGCCCACCGTGGCGCGGTGGGTGACGATGCCGTAGTCCGTGCGCCACACCTGCATCCGGTAGGAGCCCTTGGCGGTGGAGTCGGCGACTGTGGGCTTCCAGGAGTTGGTGCGCTCCAGCTTCTCCATGGCCGTGCAGGCGCCGTCGTCGCGGTAGTGCGTGGAGTCCTTGGTGGGCGTGGAGCCGTCGGGTTCGCAGAGCTCGACCGCGTAGGTGTCGGTGATGTCCTGGGCCGCGGAGGTCGCGCTCCAGGCGTAGTCCTGGCCGCGGCCCATCTGGATGTACATGCCGACACCCGCGAAGGAGACCCCGCGGGCGCTGATGCCCGGACCCTGGAGCTCCTGGAGCATCATCAGCTGCGGGGCGAAGTAGCCGGTCTGGGGGCCCATGACGGCGATCGGGTTGCCGCTCGCGGTGTGCTTGCCGGACACCAGGAGGGCGTTGGACATCCCGCGCTTCTGGGCGCCGTCACCGGTTCCGGGCAGGGAGCCCTCCGGGATCACGCCGTCGTCGTACATGCCCTGGAGGGGGGCGAGGGCGGCCGGCGCCTTCACCGGGGTCTTCCTGTCCGTGCCGGCCGAGCCGGTGCGGTCGTGGATCAGCGGTTCCGGGGTGACCGAGCCCGGATCGGGAAGGGCGGCGCCCCGGGCGTTGTCGGGCTTGCCCGCGTAGGGGAACGAAGTGCCGTCGTGGACGGTGAGGACGGCCTCGGGGTCGTTGCGCTGGCGGAAGGACTCCCAGACCCGGGTGCCCTCCTCCACGCCGTACTTCTGCTGGGCGGAGAGCAGCGAGAGCGCGGCCTGGACCTCACCGCCGCCTCCCCCGCCGAACTGTCCGCCGACGACCGAGGCGATCGAGATCAGGTCGGTCAGCTTGAACGGCTGGATCTCGCCCACGTTGGTGATGGAGTCGATCTTGCCGGTGAGGACGTACTCACCCGGGAAGTAGCGGCCCTTCTTCGACTTCTCGCGGTAGGAGTTGATCCCGTCGATGTAGGCCTGCGCGTCAGCCATCGCCTGCTCGCCGCGCGCGCCCTCGGTGGTCCTGATCCACTCGACCTGGGCCTCGAGATCCGCCTCGGTGTACGGGGCCTGAGGCCAGAACTGCTGCTCCAGGCCCTGGTTGGCCAGCGCTCCTCCGGCGAAGGAGGTCAGCTCGCCGCGCCCGATGTGCCGGAAGAGGTCCATCAGCCACAGCCGGTCCTGCCCGGCGGCGAACCCCGCGCCGAACTCGGTGCCGTAGCGCGTGGTGCCCTTGATGTGGGGTACGCCGCTCTTCTTGTCACGGGTGATCGTGACGTCCTCGCGCGGCTTCGTCACTGACTCGACCTGGTCGGCGGCGACCCCGAAGGAGGCGTCGTTGAAGAAGTCGGTCAGCTTCTGGTCGGTGAGGCTCGTATGGCCGGCGACCAGTCCGCTGTAGCGGTCGAGCTGGTCGTCGCTGTGCGCTGGATGGGTACCGAACGCCTTGTTGCCGAGGATCTCGACGAGCGTCGCGTTGCCGTTCTCGCCGGGCGGCAGGATGTCCGCGCACTGGCTTGCGCAGTGGTCGGTGACGGCGAGGGGCTCCGGCTCCGCCGCTCCGGCGCTGGGCGCCGAGGCGAGCAGGGACGTACCGAGAGCGAGAACGGCCGCGACTGTGGCGGCTCTGAGCGTGCGGGTGCGTGGGGGCATGCGTGCTCCTCCGGGTGGCCGATGCGCCGGAGGTTACTGGCGGTATGCCCCGCCGGTAAGATGAACATCAGTCACTTTTTCTGAATCACCACACGCCGATACACGGCCTCACTTGGCCCGTCTCAGTCCGTGGACGCATTTCACCCTTGGATGGAGCCGAATCGGGCAGTCGTACGTCCATCCCTTGACGCCGAAGTACGAGCGACGGAGGTGGCAGTGCCATGGCCGGTTTCCGGAGTCTTGCGAGACAGGTCCGCGATCCGCGGGGTGATCTGGCTTTGCGGCGGTACTCGCTGCGCAAATGCCTGGAGAGATTCGCCCCGTACGGTCACCGGGCGACCTGGGATCATCTGTGCGCCCGGCACGGGATCGAGCCCGAGGACCGGGCCCCCGACCCGGTGCGCCTGACCCGCGCGCTGGAGGAACTGGAGGAGGCGCGGGCCGTCTGGCTCGCCTACGAGGCGGGCTTCGCCGAACGGCGGCGCCGCGAGAAGCACGACGGGCTGCGGAGGCCCGGCAGATTCGACGACTGGCACCGGCGGACCTGGGGCGGCAACGGGATCGCCCACTGCGGCGATCCGGGGGTCCATCCGAGCGCACCCCTGGCCGAGGTCCTGGGACGGCTCATCGCGGCCCTCGGCGCGAAGCCCGGCGCCGCGTGCCCGGTCTGCACGGGAACCGGCATCATCTGGCGGCAGGACCTGGACCGCGAACCATGGGCCGGTCCGGTCTGCACGGGCTGCGGCATCGTGGTCCCCCGGCCCGTCCTGACGGCGGGAGCGCTCAGCAGGGCCCGAGGAGCACGGACGAGGGATCTGACAGCGTCGGCCGCCTGAGGCGCACGGGTCACGGAGTGACCGGCCGGAGCGGGGGCGCACTCAGGAGCGGTCCGCCGCGCCCCGCTCGGGCATCAGTCGCGACCCGGTCATCCGGTCACCGAAGACGTCGTCCGGGTTGGACAGCACACAGGTCTCCAGCGACAGGCATCCGCAGCCGATGCAGTCGGTGAGGTGGTCACGCAGCCGCCCCAGCTGCTTGATGCGCTCGTCCAGCTCCGAGCGCCACGCCCGGGAGAGCCGGGCCCAGTCCTCGTGGTTCGGTGTGCGCTCCTCCGGCAGCTCGGCCAGCGCCTCCCTGACGGTGGCGAGCGGGATACCCACCCGCTGCGCCGCCCGGACGAACGCCACACGGCGCAGCGCGTCCCTGGTGTAGCGGCGCTGGTTGCCGCTGGTGCGGCTGCTGCTGATCAGGCCCTTGGCCTCGTAGAAGTGCAGGGCCGACACCGCGGCGCCACTACGGGCGGAGAGCTGACCGACGGTGAGTTCTTGGTATGACTGCGGGATCTGCGGCACTCCCCCAACCCTAATGGTGGCGCCCCGGCCTCTGCCGCCACTTCGAGAACCGGCCGGTCCGTCGTTGACAGGGACGCGCGGTCCAACCATGCTGAGCAAGCGCTTAGACATCGCCCCGGAGAGGGCGGCCGACAGCCGGAAGGCAGGGACCACGAACATGGCAGAGCCGAAGATCTTCACGTCCGCACAGGAGCTGCGGGACGGGGTGGGCCAGGAGCTCGGGCACAGCGATTGGCTGGAGATCGATCAGAAGAGGATCGACCAGTTCGCCGAGGCCACCGGTGACCACCAGTGGATCCACGTGGACCCGGAGCGCGCCGCGGCCGGCCCCTTCGGCACGACGATCGCGCACGGCTATCTGACGCTGTCGCTGCTGCCGGTGCTCGTCCCGCAGATCCTGCAGGTCGAGAACACGAAGATGGGCATCAACTACGGGACCAACAAGGTCCGTTTCCCCTCGACCGTCCCGGTGGGCTCGCGACTGCGCGCCACGGCCGTGCTCAAGAACGTCGAGGAGGCGGGCGGCGGTGTGCAGGTGACCGCCCTCGTCACCATCGAGCGCGAGGGCGGCGACAAGCCGGCCTGCGTCGCGGAGTCGGTGTCGCGCTACTACTTCTGAGCCGCGGACACCTCCGACGGTGCGGAGTGACGCCGGGCCCCCGGGGGGGCCCGGCGTCACTTCACTTCTGGGCGCCCACCATGCGCAGGACGAGGTCCGCGTAGAGGGTGCCGACCTCCTCGGGCGTCCGGCTGCCCTGCGCGTTGAACCAGCGCGCCACGTCGATGCAGAGGGACAGCACGGCGAGCGTGGTGCCCGGGACGTCGGGGACGTCGAACTCGCCCGCCCGGACCCCTTCGCTGATGATCCGGCGCACCACGGCGTCGGTCTCCCTGCGCAGGGCCACGATCTCGGTGCGGTGCTCGTCGCCGAGGGCTTCCAGTTCGTACTGCACCACGCGCGCCGTGGTGTGGCGCTCGGCGTGCCAGCGGACGAAGGACCGCACGGCGTCGGCGAGCCTGTCGGACGCCGTGCCACCGCTGTCGGCCGCCGTCTCCAGAAGACGCAGGGCCCGGTCATGGCCGATCCTGCTGATCCGGTGGAGCAGCTCTTCCTTCGTCTTGTAGTGGATGTAGAGCGCGGCGGGGCTCATCCCGGCCCGTCCGGCGATGTCACGGGTGGTGGTCGCGTGGTAGCCACGCTCGGCGAACGCCTCCACGGCGGCGACGAGCAGTCGTCGGGCCGCTTCGGGCGTCACCTCGCTCCACGGCGTGTTCTCGCCGTCGGTCTCCTCCGCCGTGCTCATCGCCACGTGCCCCTTTCAGCTGGCAGGACGAACACCATACCGCGAAGCTGAGCAAGCGCTTAGAGCGTTCGTGGGGTGAGACCGTCAGAGCTTCTGGAAGGGATCGTGCTCGGCGAGGATCTTCTCCAGCCTGGCCTGGTCGACCCGGCTGACGATCTGCCCCGCCTCCTGCCGGTCCCTGATGACCTTGGCGAGGGTGAAGCACGAGGTGACGAGATAGAGGACGCCGATGGCGAGGAAGGCCCGCACCCAGGCGTCGGCGTCGAGGAAGAAGATGCCGAGGGCCACCGCGCCCATCGCCACCCCGAAGGAGAGGACGGCCTGTCCGTAGAAGGCGGCGGTGCCCTGATGCTTGACCGATGTTGTCTCACTCATGTCGCACAGCATCCGGCGCGGTGGCGTACGCCGGTATCCGCCGGCGTACTCACCCGGTACTCAGAATCAGGAGCCGGGGGCGGCCCGCAGGGCCCGGCAGGTTCGGGAGGCCCCCGCAGCCTCAGAAGGCGGAGACCCCCGTCAGCGCGCGGCCGATGATGAGCTTCTGGATCTGGCTGGTGCCCTCGTACAGGGTCATCACGCGGGCGTCCCTGACCAGCTTGCCCACGGGGTACTCGTCGATGTACCCGTAGCCGCCGAACACCTGCAGGGCGTTGTTCGCCGCGCGGACCGCGGCCTCGGAGGCGAAGAGCTTGGCCGTGGACGCCGCGGTGGCGAAGTCCTGGCCGCGGTCGATGAGGTCGGCGACGCGCCAGGTCAGCATGCGGGCGGCGTCGACGTCCACGGAGATGTCGCTGATGAGCTCCTGGACGAGCTGGTAGCTCGCGATGGACTTGCCGAACTGTTCACGCTCGCCCGCGTAGCGCACGGCGGCGTCCAGGGCGGCCTGCGCGATGCCGACACAGCCGGCCGCGACCGACATCCGGCCCTTGGCCAGGGCGGACATGGCGATGGAGAAGCCCTTGCCTTCGGGGCCCATGAGGGTGGAGGCGGGGACCCGGACATCCTCCAGCACCAGCTCGGCCGTGGCCTGGCCGCGCAGCCCGAGCTTGCCGTGGATGGTGCGCCGGGTCAGGCCGGGGGTGTCCGCGGGCACCAGGAAGGCGGAGATGCCCCGGTGCCCCGGGGTGTCGTCGGTGCGGGCGAAGAGCAGCACGACGTCGGCCCAGGTCCCGTTGGTGATGAACATCTTGGAGCCGTTGATGACGAATTCGTCGCCGTCGCGAACGGCCCTGGTGGTCAGGTTCCCCGCGTCGGAGCCGGTGCCCGGCTCCGTGAGGCCGAAGCAGCCGACGGCCTCGCCCGCGGTGAGCCTCGGCAGCCACTGCTGCTTCTGCTCCTCGCTGCCCCAGGAGGTGATCGTCTTGGCGACCAGCCCGAGCGAGACGGACACGATGCCGCGCACCGAGGAGTCACCGCGGCCGAGCTCCTCGGTCACCAGGCAGTACGCGAGGTGGTCCCCACCGGAACCGCCGTACTCCTCCGGGATCGTGAGCCCGAGGAAGCCGAGGGCGCCCAGCTTCTTCACAATCGACTTGTCGACACTCTCGGCACGGTCCCACTCGACGACATGCGGGGTGATCTCCCGTGCGACGAAGTCCTCGGCGAGCTGCCGGACGGCGTCCTGCTCCTCGCTCAGCTCCAGGTTCATCCTGCGACACCCCACTTTTAATTAGCACTGCTAGTTTTATGCTTGCAGGCCCTACTATGTGCCGCATGGCCCGACCGCGCAAGCCCCTCCTCAGCAGAGACCGCATCGTCGAGGCGGCGAGCGCCCTCGTCGACGCCGAAGGGCTGGACGCCGTCTCGACCCGCCGTCTCGCCTCCGAGCTGGGAGTGAGCGGGCCCTCGCTCTACAACCACTTCCGGAACAAGGACGAGATCCTCGACGCGGTCGCCGACGCCGTGTCCGCGCAGGTCGACCTGTCGATGTTCGAGGAGGGCGACCCGCGCGACTGGCCCGCCGCCCTGCACGACTGGGCCGTCTCCTACCGCGCGGCGCTCGCCGCGCACCCGCACATCGTCCCGGTGCTCGCCCAGGGGCCCGGCCGCCGTCCCGCCGGCCTGCGGGTCGCCGACGCGGTCTTCGGCGCCATGGTCCGGGCCGGCTGGCCGCCCGCCCAGGCCACCTACATCGGCGCGCTGATGCGCTACTTCATCACCGGGTCGGCGCTGGGCTCCTTCGCCCGCGGCTTCGTCGACGACGAGACGGCGTACGACCCCGCCGACTACCCCCACCTCGGCCAGGCACATCTGCTGGCCGACCGCCGCCAGCAGGTCGACGAGGGTGCCTTCGAGACCGGGCTGCGCGCCCTGCTGGACGGCCTCGCGTCGCAGTACGAGCAGACGGTCGGCGGCCGCACGGTTCGGCCCGCGCCGAACGGTGCCTGACGCATCCTGGACGCATGGCCCGTACGACACCGCACGATCCGGCAGCACCCAGGCTCGCCGCACTGGCAGCCCTGCTCGCCGACGAGACCCGCGCCTCCTTCTGCCTGGCCCTGCTCGACGGCCGGGCCTGGACCGCCGGCGAGCTGGCCCGCGGCGCGGGGGTGGCTCCCTCGACGGCCAGTGAGCATCTGGGCAAACTGGTCGCGGGCGGGCTGCTGGCCGAGGAACGCCAGGGCCGCCACCGCTACCTGCGGCTCGCCGACGAACGGATCGCCCAGCTGATCGAGGAGCTGGCCGCTCACGCCCACCCCGGCACCCGGACTCCCCCGCGCACGCTGCGTGAGGCGAGCCTCCAGCACGCGCTGGCCCGGGGGCGCACCTGCTACGACCATCTCGCCGGGCGGCTCGGCATCCGCGTCACCGACGCGATGACCGAGCGCGGACTCCTGCGGCAGGACGCCGGTTTCGCGCTGACCGAGGAGGGCCTGGAATGGTTCGGCTCACTCGGCATCCCCCTCGGCACCGCGTCACGGAGACCCCTGGCGCGCGGCTGCCTGGACTGGACCGAGCGGCGGCCGCATCTGGCGGGGACCTCGGGTGCCGCCCTGTGCCGTCACGTGCTGGACGCCGGATGGTGCGAACGGGTCGGGACGGGGAGAGCGGTCCGGGCGACCCCAGCCGGACGGCGCGCCCTGTCGGAGCATCTGGGCATCGACCCGGCGACCATTGACGCGTGCTGACAATTCGGTGGGACCCGAAGCGTTCCCGGCCTACCTTCGTGTCCATGACGACGACACCGACCGCGCGCCCCGCCGCGCCGGGCACCTCCGAACGCGACTGGCGCGCCCCGGCCGCCGCGTGCACCACAGTCATCCTGTGGGCCTCCGCATTCGTCTCCATCCGCAGCGCGGGCGAGGCGTACTCGCCGGGGGCGCTGGCGCTGGGCCGGCTCCTCGCGGGCACGCTGACACTCGGCGCGATCCTGCTCGTGCGCCGCGAGGGACTGCCGTCCCGGGCGGCCTGGCCGGGCATCATCGGATCCGGGCTGCTCTGGTTCGGGCTCTACATGGTCGTACTCAACTGGGGTGAGCAGCAGGTCGACGCGGGTACGGCGGCCATGATCGTGAACGTCGGGCCGATCCTGATGGCGCTGCTGGGTGCCAGGCTGCTCGGCGAAGGGCTGCCGCGCCGGCTCCTGACGGGCATGGCGGTCTCGTTCGCGGGCGCCGTCGTCGTCGGTCTCTCCATGTCCGGCCACGGGAGTTCCTCCGTGCTCGGCGTCGTGCTGTGCCTGCTGGCCGCTCTGTCGTACGCGGGAGGGGTGGTCATCCAGAAGCCCGCGCTGCGTCACGGATCCCCGCTGCAGATCACCACGTTCGGCTGCCTGATCGGTACGGTCGCCTGCCTGCCGTTCACCGGCGTACTGGTCTCCGAGGCGGCCGACGCACCCCTGTCCGCCACGCTGAACATGATCTATCTCGGGGTGTTCCCGACGGCGCTGGCCTTCACCACCTGGGCCTACGCGCTGGCCCGCACCACCGCGGGCCGGATGGGCGCGACGACGTACGCGGTGCCCGCGCTGGTGGTGCTGATGTCCTGGCTGCTGCTCGACGAGGTGCCCGCGCTGCTCACCGTCGCCGGCGGGCTGCTCTGCCTGGCCGGCGTCGCGGTCTCGCGGACCCGTGCGCGCAGGGTACGCGAGGGCGCGGGCCCTGCTGCGGCCTCCTGAGGACATCGGCCCCGAAGGCCCGCCGCCGGGCGGGTCGGAAGTCCCTCCGACCGGTGACGGAGGTCCCTCACGCATGCCGTGCCGACGTCGGATGCTGGGAGATACGTCACATCAGTGCGGACGGTCCGCCGTCGCGCACAGCCGAACCCGCGGGAGGTCACCGACTCATGCAGCACACCGGCCACGCCATGCTCAACGCTTCGGAACAGCTCGTCGTGGCAGCCGCGGCGGCTGCCGCTCCGTCGGTGTTCAACACCCAGCCGTGGTCCTTCGTCCTCACCGACGACGGGCTGGAGGTGCACGCGGATCCGCACGACGCCTCCATGCCTACGGCGTCCGCGGCACGCGATGTGCGGCTGTCGTGCGGGGCCGCGGTGTTCAACTCCCGGGTCGCACTCGCACGCCTGGGCCACGGGTCCCGGGTGTCGGTACTGCCCGATGCCGGTGACCCGCTGCTCGTCGCACGGGTCACCGCGACCGACGACGCCCCCGACCCGGCACTGGACGAGCTGTACCGCTGGGTGGACAGCCGCCGTACGAACCGCTATCCCTTCCGGCCCGAGGGGATCCCCGCCGGCGTGCTGGCACTGCTGCACGACGCCGCTCGGCGCGAAGGGGCGACCTTGCGTCTCCTCGACGGGGAGCCGGAGTACCAGCGGATGCTGACGTCGATACGGCACGCGACGTGGACCGAGGACGAGGCCGTCCGGGACGACCGGGACGCCCGGCTCTCCCCGCGGACCGGTCGGCCGGCCATTCCGGTCGGCAACCTCGGGCCCGTACCCCGGCGCGAACTCCCCGACGACCCGCCGGTTCGGGACATGGCCGAAGGGCTCGACCTGCCCGGGCGCGGGAGCGCGGCCTTCGAACCGCACCCGGACCTGGCCGTCCTGGAAACGGCGGACGACGTCCCCGGCTCGTGGATCGCCGCCGGCCAGGCACTGCAGAGGCTGCTGCTGGAAGCCACCGGGCACGGGATCGCCGCCTCGTTCGCCAACCAGCCTCTGGAGGACGCCGAACTGCGCCCGGACGTGTCGAGCGGCGCCGCGCACCACGGGCACCCGCAGATGGTGTTGCGGATGGGATACGCGACGGCACAGCCTCCGGTCTCGCCGCGCAGGCCGCTGAGCGAGGTGGTCCGCCCCGGGAGGGGCTGAGGCCG
>NZ_JBHWZS010000294.1:0-10832 GCF_042728155.1 Streptomyces sp. NPDC060209 | reverse complement strand
TGGCGGAAGCGGTTCGCGGTGTCTGCGCCCTGCAGGCGCAGACACCGGCCTCGCCGTACCTGGCGCTGTGGAACCGAGTACAGGATTTCGTGCCCGAGGACCTCGACGCGGCGTTCTCGGAGGGCCGGATCGTGAAGGCGACCCTCATGCGGATCACGCTGCATGCCGTTCACGCCGAGGACTACGCGCTCTACCGCGCCGCCATGCTGAGCAGTCTGAGGGCGTCCCGGCTGTACGACCGCCGCTTCACCGCGACAGGGCTGTCTCCCACCGACGCCGACGCGCTGCTACCGGAGCTTGCCCGGTTCCTGGCGCGGGCCCGCACCGGTGCCGACGTCGAGGACGAGGTCACGGGGCGGTTCGGCGAGCACGCGCACCGCCTGTGGTGGGCGTTGCGCACGTACGCGCCGGTGCGTCATGTGCCGACCGGCGGCCCGTGGTCGTTCACACAGCGGAACGCCTATCAGGACTCTTCGGCGACACCGGGGTCCGTCCCGCAGGAAGCGGGCGCCGGGGTGAAGTGGCTCCTGCTTTCCTACCTGCGGGCGTTCGGGCCCGCGTCGGCCCAGGACTTCGCCCGGTTCACCCTGCTGACTCGCCCGGTGATCACCCAGGCGCTGCATGAACTCGGCGACAAGGTGGTGCGGGTGGCAGGCCCGGGACGCGCCGCCCTGTTCGACCTGGTGGGCGCCACCGTGCCTACCGAGGACACTCCGGCGCTGCCGAGGCTGCTGCCGATGTGGGACAGCACGCTGTTGGCCCACGCCGTCCCCGGGCGAGTCCTGCCCGAGGAGTACCGGCCATTGGTCGTTCGGCGCAATGGCGACATGCTGCCCTGCCTGCTCGTCGACGGGCAGGTCGTCGGAGTGTGGCGCGCCGCCGACGGCGGACTGGAACTCACCGCCTTCCACAAGCTCGGCAGGGCCGCGTGGCAAGGTCTGACCGAGGAGGCGGAGAAACTGTCAGCGTTGCTCGCCGGCCGCGATCCAGCCGTCTACGGGCGCTACGGACACTGGTGGGACAAGGGGTTTCCCGATGCGGAGAGGACGATCGTCAAGGCTTGACCGCGCTGCCCGGCTCCACCCCCGCCGCCGTCGGAACCGCTGCCCCGGCGCGGCACTCGCACGGCGGTCGCGGCCGGCATCGAAGGCTGACGCCGAGCATCGCGGCCGGGCCCGGTCGCAGCCGGCCCTGCTTCAGCCGGTGGTTTCGACGTACGAAGCCAGGTTCGCCAGCGAGGAGGCGATCCCCGTTTCGTGGTCCGTTTGATCGATGCCGGGTGGCACGTCCGCCGCGATGACGGTCACCTCCGTCCCGTCACCGACGGCGGCGAGGTGCCAGGTCATCGTCATCGTGCCCGCGTAGGCCCGGTCGTCGGCCTCGAACACCGCTTGCTGCACCACGCGCTCCGAGGGCACCAGGTCGGCGAACACGACCTCGACGACATCCGTGGAATCTGAGGTTTTCCCGGGGCTGTCGGCGGGGTCCAGGTAGGTGAGGATCATCCGGAACCCGCCACCGGGCCGGGGATCCCAGCGCTCGACTCGCCCGCGCATGCCGTCCGGCGGTAGCCAGGCCTCAAGTGACGTCCGGTCGAGAAGAGCGCCGTAGACACTTGCCGGTGGTGCTGCGATCACCCGGCTGGCGCGGTCGATCCTGCTCATCGCCCGAGTCTAAGGGCTGTCCCGTAGTGCCCGGTGGATCAGCGCGCGGCGTCGGATGCGGTGCATCGCAAGGCGGAGGGGCGTCCTCATACTGGGCGTATTCGGGCGACCCGACAACGCGGCGAGGTGCCGTAGCTGTCGTCGTGCGCCCGCCGGGTGCTACGGGACAGCCCTTAGGGCCGGAGGCCTGAGCTGGAACGGATGTATGGGGCGGCCCGTGGCGCCGCCGTGTTGCGGGGCGTGGGGACGGTCGGGGCTCGGGGGAGTAGGAGAGCGTGCGCCTGTCAGCCGGTTTGAGGACGCCCCTCCGCGCGCGCCCACAGGTAGAGCGGGACCTGGAGCGGAAGGCGGCCGTAGGCGAGTGCCCTCGCAGGTGCGGGGCGGGTCCGCCAGTCGTACGCCATCTTGACGTTGGCGGGGAAGACACCGACGAAGAAGAGCGCGGTGGCCTGGGCGCTGAGGCGCCGGGTGCGAGGTACGGCGAGTCCCGCAGCGAGCGCCAATTCCACTACGCCGCTGGCCCGGGTCCAGGTCCTGGGGCTGCCGGGGAGCGCTCGCGGCACGACCGCTTCGAACGGTTTGGGCGCTGCAAAGTGCGCGACCCCGGCCGCGGCCAGGAGGCCGGCGAGCAGCAGGGGCGAGCGCGGGATGTGGCGGATGCGTGCCATGGGGGCTCCTGGAGCTTGACCAGCGGTGCGGGACACAAAGGTTACTCCAGAGTAAGAATGGTGGTCGGGATTCGCCGGCGGCAGTGCGCGAGGTGCTGCCGCCGCTGCGCAGAGCTGGGCCGGCAGACCGGAAGATGGACGCGGAGCAGGCATCAGGCGGGATCGTGCTGACCACTGCTGCTCGGCGAACGTCGCGCCCGTTGCCGGTAGGTGCAGTGCCTGACCCCGCAGCGGTCACACCGGCCCAGCGCAGGAACACCGCTCCGACGTGTCCTTCGATAGATTCCTCGAGGCTCGCGGATGCCGGGCTGAAGGGTGCCGAGGAGGAGGAACGTGTCTGTTGAGCGACTCGACCCGGAGTGGGTGAGAGGCTGGGGCGAGCGGATTTCTGCCAGGCTCGGGGTGTTGATGTCGTCGTTCCCGAAGACGCATGGTTTCCCGCCCGGCGAGAACGCAGTCATCCTCGCGACGGTTGAGAGTCACGAGGCGACCGGTGCTCTCGTGGACCTGATCGCGATCCCTTCCGACCTGACCACCCTTTACTGGGTTGTATGTGAGATTTCCCTGCCGGACGTCGAGTGCGGATACTTCGTCCACTCGGCCTCGGCGGTTGCCGGGCACTTCCGGGAGTACGGCTCCGTCCAGGTCGATGACGAGTCACCTGCCCTCGTGTTCGCCAGCGATGGGGGTGGCCATCTGTTCGCAGTGGCAGGCAGTGGGCGAGTATGGAGGTCGACCACGGCTTCCTGGTCCGGCGACTTCGAGGTCGCGGCAGCGTCCATCCGAGAGTTTCTCGAACAGATCGGTCGCAGGGTCACCGACCAGAACTGATGCGCCGCCTGCGGAGTCGGTGCGAACCAGTGAATCGTCTGCGTACCGTCTCGTGCAGCAGCAGCAGCAGCCGCTGCACGGCACGGACCCGGCCTGGGAGACCATGACCGGCCGTCAGTTTGGGCAGCCCACCTCGTGACATCGGGAGGCCGGAGTCGCCGATCTGTTGGGGCGGTCCACCCAACTAGTGTGACGAGTATGCCCAACGGGATCGCTTGGATAGGCGCACACAGCACCACCGATAGATCCGCAACCCTGCCCGGAATGCTCGGCGGGATATCGCTGACCTGCGCCCGCGGCCTCGAAGCGGACGAGTTCCTCATCGCGCTGGGTGCCGACCTCGATCAGCTTGCCGCGCGCACCCCGTACAAGGATCTCGCCGTGCCGGTGGGACGGCCGGGCAGACCGTCACCCCACGTCAACCCCGTCATGTACGGGACGTGCGGCGACTGGGTGTACGTGCTGGAGGACTGGGGGACGGCGACGTGGGCGACCGGGTACTCGGGGGTCAAGTCGATGCGGCCCTGTCCCGGTGAGGAGATCGTCTGCGTGACGATGAACCGGTGGAGCCCACCGTCGATGATCATCCATGCGCCGGGTGACGGGCAGGCCTGGCGGGCCGACTTCGGACAGGACACCGGTCAGTCGTCCGACTTGGATGCGGCACTGTGTGCAGCGGACGCGGTGTTCCCGTCTTTGCCCGACGAAGATGAAGCCGAAGTGGTGGCGTACTACGAGGAGCACGGGGGGCGGCTGTCCACGGCAGTGTTCACCGCCATCGGCAACCACTGCGCACTGTCCATCGATCCGGCAGCCGTCGAGGCCGGCGATCTGCCGTCGGTCTTGGTCCCCATGGTGTGATGAACGCGCAGGACCGGCCCCCAACTCGCCACAGGGGTCAGGGCCGAGGTGCCGGGCTCTGGACCTTCATCCGCGACCCGGACTTCCACGCCAGGCCCCGTGTCCATGTGCAGACAGGGCGCCACTGCCTATTCGTGCGTTGGAGCGCCCCGGGCGGTGCTACCGCGTGTGAGCGGGTTCGAGGTCGGGCTGGGTGAGGATGCGGGGGCCGGGCCGTCCTCGGTGATGGCGATGGTGTGTTCGATGTGGGCGGCGTGGCTGCCGTCGATCGTGCGGAGGGTCCATCCGTCGGCGTCGGCGTCGGCGTCGGCCTCGGTGCGGTAGTCGTTGCGTCCTCCGGTCATGAGCGTGGCTGCCGGGTCTCGATTCGACCCGCCCTGTCGTGGCAGCCCTGGCCCATGCGCTGGGCCTGCCGCTGGACCACCTGGCCACAGCCTGCCGGGGAGTGCCGACAGCGGTGGCCGGGGCGTGTCGGCGTGCACGTCGGGACGGCTGCTTCCCGACCGAAAGGCGGATGTTCCTGACGTGGCGCGGGTGTGCCGGCCTTCGCTGCGCGGCGTCAGTTCGACGCTGTCCTCCCGGGCGTCCTGCTGAGGCCGTCTCCGGCTCGGCGGTCTGCAGGCATCGTCCTGCCGCACGCCCGACGCGCCCGCTCCGGACGGCCCAAATTGTTGAAGTTTCACGCATCAGCTACGCTCGGAGCAATCTTGAAAGTTCAAGTTTTCTCTTGAAAGGGATCCGTGCCGCATGACTTCCGTCCTGACCCGCCCCGCCCCTTCCTCCTCAGCCGCTTCTGAGGGCACTTCACCGCACGCCTACGACGTCGGCCTGCTGCTCGTCCGCGTAGCCCTCGGGCTGACCGTGGCCGCACACGGTGTACAGAAGCTGTTCGGCTGGTTCGGAGGCGGGGGTATCGAGGGCACCGGCCAGTTCTTCACCATGAGCGGATACCCCTCCGGCCGGACGATGGCCGTGATCGCCGGCCTCAGTGAGACTCTCGGCGGACTCGGCCTTGTGCTCGGCTTCCTGACGCCGCTCGCCGGCGCCGCCGTCCTCGGTACGATGATCAACGCCCTGGCCGTCAAGTGGGGCGGTGGCTTCTTCGCTCCCGCGGGCGTCGAGTACGAGCTGCTGCTGCTCGTGGGAGCTGCCGGACTGGCTCTGACCGGGCCCGGCCGGATCGCCGTGGACCGGTTCTTGCCCGGCCTGCGCGCGCACCGGCTCGTCTACGGCGTGGCCGGTGTGCTGCTCGCCGCTGTGATCGCCGGCCTTGTCCTGCTGATCCGCAAGTGACTGTCACCGTCGCTCCTGCGGTGGCGGCGGGGGTCGTCGGTTCGCCGCATTGCTCATCCTGGACGCTCGGAGGTGCCCTACGGCACCGGAGCGAGCCAGATATGTAGTTCCCGGGTCCTGCGCGACTGCGTTTCACGACCCTCGGGTCACACACGTGCTGGTGTGACCCGAGGGTGTGCGACTGAACGCGCTGAGGCACCACCCGCGCTCATGGGGCAGTCACACATCGGGGTTCTCGTCGTCGGCGTCCGCGAGACCGTCCAGCACTCGCGGTGGGTGCCCTACGGCGCCGGTTACGGGCGGCGTCCCCAGGCGGAGACCATCGGGGCCGTCGCCAGATCGAGTTGCCCGGTGGCGACGTTCGACAGGTGGCGGTCGATGTCCTCGTCGGTCGCGATCTCCGCCGCCACGAGTCGGTCACGGATCTGCCGGACGGTCGCTGCCTCAAGGACGGTGCAGGCCGGCGAGGTGATCGGGGAGTAGGCATCCGCCTGTACGTCGCGCAGGCCGGCTTCGCGCAGCAGCCGGGGCAGTGTGCGGCCGTACGAGAGATCGGCACCGCGTGCCGCCATGAGTTCACGGAAACCGGAACGGAGGCGGTTCGCCAGCCGCTGCTCGGGGCCCGACTCGTCCGGGCACAGCAAGGGCTGCAGCCCTGGATCGGCATCTTCCAGGAGCAGCACACCGCCGGGTCGCAGTGCCTCGACCATGCGGCGCAGTGCCTCGGCGCGGTCGACGACATGCACCAGGACCAGCCGGGCGTGCACCAGGTCGAAGCCGCCCTGCGGCGGAGGATCGGCCGCGACGTCGTGCCGCAGGACTTCGACGACATCGGAGGCGGCGTCCCGGGCCCAGGACACGTCGATGTCGGTGCAGACCACCTTCCCCGCGGTTCCCACACGCTCGGCCAGGCCGGCAGGAACGGACGGGCCGCCTGCCCCGACCTCCCAGCACCGCATGCCCGTGGTGATGCCGATCCGGTCGATGTGCCGGAAGATCACCGGATCGAACAGCTCGGCCAGGGCGCCGAATCGGATGCCCGCCTCCGACTGCTGATTGTCGAGCAGGTACCCGTGGTCCATGCCGTGCTCGGCCATGCCTTGCCCCACCTTCTCTCCCCGCCCACCGGTCTCGAAGCCCACCATGGTCCGTCCAAAGGCGGCAGGCCCCTTGGCGTCCTTGAGTCGGGCAGGAGGCGACAGGAATAGCTGTCGCTTTATGTGCGACAGTTTCACTTGTCGTGAGCTCGGTTCGGCAGGTAAGTTTGTCGCATGGACGATGTGACAGCGATCCCGACCCCTGACAAGAACGACGCGAGCTTCTGGGCCACAGTCGCGACGCCGGTGGAGCCCGCCTGGAGCGAGCCCACCGAAGACGACGCGTTCTCCATGGACGACAAAGTGCTCGACGCGGTCCGCGCGCTGGCCGAACGGATCTCGACACGCGCACTCGCCTATCGCACGGCCGGCCAGCCGTTCGACCCCGCGCTCATGGCCGCGCCCGACGTGCAACTGGCGTTGCTGCGGGCACTGTACGAAACCAAGCGGTCCGTCGACCGGCTGGCCGAGAGTGCCGCCACCGTCGCCGGCCGCAGTGGAGCCAGCTACACCCAGCTGGGTACGGCCTGGGGCGGCATCAAGCGTCAGTCCGCCCGCCTCAAGTGGCCCCACGCGGTAGCCAGGAGGACCGCAGGTCAGTCCATTCCGCTCCAGTACGCAGGCGGCGCAGCCGTCATTCACCACGACCTGGATGCCGACGCCTGGTGGTACACGGCCACCGCCGCGGACCAGCAGCAGGAAGAGTCCGAGGCTGACCACAGCACCTCCACCGAGGCCATCGCACGGGCGACCGAATTCCTCTTGGCACACGCGCTGCCCACCCGGCAGGAGTCCGCATGACCTGATGTCCTGGTCCCCACACCGCGGCGCCCGGTCGTCGTGGTGAGGAGCGATCGTTCACATGCCGGGAGGCCGTCGAGCCGGGTCACATGTGCGGCGGCCGCTCCGTGGGTGCCGGGGCGTCAGGCGGTGTGGTGGGGCCAGGGGGTGTCGGTCTCGACCGGGGCCGCGTAGTCGATGCCGGGCACGCCGAAGCCGTAGAGGTGCTTCACCTGCGTGGTGAACCAGCCGAGGTCGGCGAGGTCGGTGATGGTGTCGGTGGTGGCGCTCTGCCAGCGCTCCGCGACTGCGTCCTGGACTGCCGGGGTGAGCTCCCAGGTGTCGAGACGGACGCGGTCCTGATCGTCCACGTCGAGCGGGGCGCGCCCGGTCAGCTGGTCCCAGAGGTGGGTGAGCTGGGCGATGGGCGGGACCATTCCGTCGCCGAGGACGCTTCGGAGCAGACCGACGTACAGAGCGATGCCGGGGATGGCTGTGCTGGACTGGGTGACGGCTGCCCCGTTGACGGACGTGAGCGCTCTCCCGTCGACCTCCTTCGCGAGCCGGTCGTTCAGGTCGCGGGCGGTCTGCTCCAGATGCGCTTTGGCCGCACCGATCGTGCCCTGCCGGTACATGGCACCGGTCAGAGGAGAGCCGATGTACGACAGGGCCGCCGTGGTGAAGCCCTGAGCCAGCAGGTCATGGGCAGCGAGGTGGTCGATCCAGCGGGCCCAGTCCTCCCCGCCCATCACAGCGACGGTCTGATCGATGTCGTCGCCCTCGGCCGGTCCGGTCTCGACGGTCCTGACGTCCGGTGCGCCCTCGTCGTCGAAGACGAGAGTCTTCGTGCGGTACGCCTCGCCGATCGGCCTGAGGACCGAGGAGTAGGTGATGCCGGTGTCGGGGTCGGTGCGACGCGGCGCCGCGACGGAGTACACGAGGTAGTCGAGTTTCCCTGCGAACCTCTCGCGCAGCACGTCGGCGACCTCGTTCTTGAGAGCGTCGGAGAAGGCGTCGCCGTTGAGGAAGACGAAGTCCCGCCCGTGGTGCCGGGCGAGGTCGGCGGTCGTCGCGGTCCGGTACCAGCCTGCCGTTCCGGTACGGCGTCCCGGAGCCTTCTCGAAGGACACCCCGATGCCCCGGATCCCCGCTCGGGCCAGCCCTGCGATCGTCGCCGCCAGTCCGTACCCGGAGGACGAGCCGATCACGAGCGCGACGGGCGCGTCCTGGCCGGGGGTGTCGGACGCCGGCGCGGGGACCGCGTCCCACATGGTGCGCACGATGCGGTCGCAGCCGGCCGGATGAGAGTCGAGGAACAGAAATCCGCGGGAGCGGGAGTTGACGATGCGTTCGGCCATGAGGAGGCGTCCTTACCGGTCGGCGTGTCCACGGACGCGGGCGCCGGAGAGTGCACCGCGTCCCGCAAGTCTCCTTCCGTACGGGCCTGGGCAGTCGCCTCGACCTGAACAGTAATGGCGAGACGGTCTTGGAGGGAGTCCACCACTTGGAGCAGGGCGAGGCTGTGCATTCCCGGGCCGCGCGCACCGGTCGGCACCCCCGGCCACGGGTGCTTTCGCCATCTCGGGGCCGGCTTCCCCGCGGTGTGTGCGCAGCGACTGTCGGACGTCCGCGACGCCGGTCGTTCGAGGGGACACCGCCCGGGGGCGATGCTGGCCCTACGAAGATTCCCGTTGACCGGTGTCCGCCGTGGATCGGGACGCGGCACTCAGCGGCAGGAGCTGGGGGCGTTTCGAGGTGCGGCCGTCGCCGGAGGACTGAGCGCGCAAGCGGCGTCCGAGCCAGGGGCCGAGGAATGCGGCGGCCCAGCGTAGTTCGGCTCCTGCGGTCTGCCACCCCGTGGGAACGCTCCGCGGCGGCAGGGGAAGGGTCCAGGCGTCGTCGCTTCCGGGCAGGTGGATGGCTTGGGCGACAGCTGCGGCGATCCGCTCATGGCCGAGAGGACTGGCGTGGAGCCGGTCCGCACTCCACAGTCGTGGGTCGGTGGCGACGGCTTGTCGGCCGGTTTCGGCAACCGTGACCCCGTGGCGGGCGGCCGCCTCGCGGATGTGGGAATTGAGGTCGAACACACGGGACCTGATCGGCCGGGCGAGGGGCACGATCTTCCCCACGTCGGGGAAGGTCAGCGTCACCACATGGGCCCCGGCTGCTGTGAGCGCGGCGAACATCTCTTCCATGTGCCCGGCCACCTCTGCGGCGTCGAACCGGGGCCGGAGCAGGTCGTTGACCCCACCGACGACGGTGGCCAGGTCGGGCCGCAAAGCCAGGGCCGGCCCCAACTGTTCAGCGCGGACCTGTTGGGCGACACGACCTCGTACGGCGAGGTTGGCGTACCGAAGCTCCGGGCTGACAGCCGCGAGGCGCTCGGCGAGCCGGTCGGCGAAACCCCGTAGGCCTACGGTGTCGTCCCCGTCGCCGAGCCCTTCGGTCTGACTGTCGCCCAGGGCGACGTAGCGCAGGTACTCACCGTTCGGCATGTGTCGACTGTCTTTCCTTGAGGACGGCTGCGATCCTGAGGCACCAGCCCCGGTGCTCCTGCTCGAAGGCCAGACCGCGCAGGCAGGTGAGGTACGGCCCGATCCGCTCGCCCCGGAGGAGGAACTCCTCCTCGTCCGCATCGCCACGCAGTTGCCGCAGCAGCTTGCCGAGAAGCTCGATCTTGGCCTCGGCCGCCGAGGCCCGCTCTTCGAGTTGTTCGATCACCGGCGCCGTGCCGATGCGGTCGGCGACCTGGACCTTCACCAGCAGATCGTCGCGGATGAACGAGGGCTTCGACACGGCTGCGGCGAACGCCTCCAGCTCGGCGCGACCGGCATCGGTGACCCGGAACAGACGTTTGTTGGGCCGCGTCTCCTGGACCACCTGCCGACCCTCGACCAGCCCTTCCTTCTCCAGCTTCGACAGCTCGGCGTACAGCTGCTGCGGCAGGGCGTGCCAGAAGTTCGCGACGCCGATGTCGAACGCCTTCGCCAGTTGGTATCCGCTGTACTCGCCGTCCAGCAGCGCGGCCAGCACCGCATGTCGCAAGGCCATCGAAGCAGCCCCTTCCCTTTCCTCGTCCGTCGCTGCATCATACTCAAGAAAGTGATTAGTCATATCCTTGAGTACTGGAGAGGTCATGGAGACTGCTGAACGCTTCCGCGACGCCGTGGAGAAGGGCGAACTCGCCGCCCTGGAGGACCTGTTCACCGAGGACATCCGTCTCTACAGCCCCGTGAAGTTCACGCCCTTCGAGGGAAAGTCCATGGTGCTGGGACTCTTCGGCGTCCTGCTGCGCACCTTCGAGGACTTCCGCTACATCGGCAACTTCGAGGGCACGGCCGAGACCAGCGCCGACGGTGAAGAGGCTCAGTCGGAAATCCTGCTCTTCAGGGCCACGGTGAACGGCAAGGAGATCCACGGGATCGACCTGCTCCAGTTCGACGAGGCCGGCCGGGTCAAGGAGTTCACCGTGATGGTTCGCCCCCAGTCCGCTGTGCAGGCCCTGGGCCAGGCGGTACTTGCGGGCCTGGTCGCCGACGGGGCCCGGGCCCCCGCCCGGGACCCCGCCGGCCCCACCGTAGGCTAACGCAGGGGGCGCGCGCGCCGGCCCCCCACCCCCCCACCCGGAGAACGACCCC
>NZ_JBHWZS010000293.1:0-10862 GCF_042728155.1 Streptomyces sp. NPDC060209 | reverse complement strand
GCCCACGGGGGCAGCCGCCGTCCTGTTTCAGCTGATTGCGCACCGGGATCGGCCCTGGGTTCGACACCGCAACTTACAGCCAAACCGTCTACGTTTATTGACACTTTGGTGACCGTGCCCCCAGGATCAGGGTGACCGAAGATCACATCCGTGCGACCGCCAGCCTTCCCTCAAGGCCAAGGCGAAGCATCCTCAGGTCATCCAATACCTTGTAGGGCCTGCTGCAGCACGGGGTGGCGCAGCATTGGAGGAGTGCATGTCAGTACGTGCAGCAAACGGGCGCCCGCTCAGGCTGGTGACGGAGGGCACGCGTCCGGCCCATCGGGAACATGCTGTGCATGCGACCCCGCTGAGCATCGAGACGTATTCGCCAGGCGACATCGACGAGTTCCGAACCAGCGTCACCGGTCTGCTCTCCGCGTGCGCAGAGATGGCGCGTGCAAGTACCGACGATGGCGCCTGGAAGCCGGCCTCCCCTGATGTAACCGCCCAGCGCGACGAGGCATTCTTACTGCTCGCCGATCTCTCACGGGCATTGAACAAGACCCGCCGCCAACTCCGAGCGATAAACGACCAGGCCCGTCGGCGTCATGGCAGGTGACTGCTCGTCCCCTGCCTCCAGGATCCCTTGACTTGGGTCATCGCGGCTTCCGCGTTGCCTGAGTGAGTGCAGGTCGATTGGCTCGGAAAGGGATCCAGCGCGCAGGGTGGTGCGGCGACATGGTGGCCTCGGTGTTCCTGGGACCGGCAGCACCCTGGGGTGCAGGCGATCGTGCCCCATCCCTTTCTGTCGCTGCTGTCCTGAAGCTCAGCCGGACGCGCCGAACACCGACGACACCGAAGATGAAGACCCTGCTGCACCGCAGATCTGTATGCTCGGCCCACTCCAGGTCAGTGGCATTAGGGCCTCTCGTTTGGATCAGGCCGGGCTCGCGTGCCCTGGTGCCGCACCTCGCCGCGTTGTCGTCGGTCGGCATGGCTCCGCCATCCTCCGCCTTGCGATCCACGGCGCCAGACCCCGCTCACTGATCCGGCCTGATCCAAACGAAAGACCTAACAGTTCCGGTCACGGCCCCAAGGTCGGGGCGCTCGCGGCTCTGATCTACCTGAGGCCCGGACGGAGCGCCGACACCTTGTGCACGGCGATGGACCCAGTGAACCCGTGGTCGACCCGCACCCTGCAGTCCCGGCTCTCAGAGATCCGCTCCCGCTTCAGTACATCCGCTGACGGACAGCCATATCTGCCCCGCCCCAAGAACGGGTACGCGTTCCGTCCCGGGAGCCGTTCCGATTGGGACCGCTTCCAGAAGCTGGCCACACGCGCCTTGGCCGCCGGCCCCGACACCGGCATCCCGGACCTGGAGAACGCGCTCGGTTTGGTCCGCGGTAAACCCTTCGAGGGCCAGGACTACCCGTGGGCCGACTCGATCCAGCAGGAGATCATTTCGCGAGTCGTTGACGTCGCCCATACGCTCGCTGCCTGGCTCACCGAGGGCGACGACCCCGACATGGACGCGGCCCGCCATGCGGTGCTGCGCGGCCTTGACATCGACGAGACGTCGGAAGTTTTCTACAGGGACTGGATGCGCATCGAGTGGGCAACCGGCAACCCCTCCGGAGTCCGCAAGGCCATCGCCCGGCTCCAACAGGTGGCCCGCAGCTACGACATCTCCCTTGAGCCCCTCACCGAACAGATCATCGATCTCGTACTGTCCGAAGCCCCGCAGCAGGTATCTGTGAGCTGACGGCACTTCGAGTCCATAAGCCGTACCCCGTCCCCTAAATCAGTGGGTGGTGAGGGCGTAGTTCATGGGGATCTCGTCCTGGAAGTAGCCGGATTCTTTGTGGAAGAAGATGCGTCCGTCTTCGTAGATGACTGGCTCATCCATGTCCCTCGAAATCATCTGCTCTGTCGTATCCGCGACTTCGAAGGTGAAGGGCTGCTTCAGGAGCACGGTCTGCTTTCCGTCTGCGGCAGCGAGGTGGAATACACCGCTACCGTCCCGTGTCTGGCCGGCGAGGTTGTAGAAGATCAGGCCGTCCTTGTCGGCGCGCAGAGGCCGCATTTCCGACCAGCCCGCGCCGTCGACGGTCCATTTGCGCTTGCCTGTACTCGCGTCGAATGCGGCGATGTGGTTGCCGCTGGTGATGTGCTCCGGACGGCTGGCGAGGTAGAGGGTGTCCTGTGTGACCACGAGAGCGCCGCACCCGGTGCCGGTGCCGGTTTGGCAGCCGGGAATGTAGTCGTCGACCTTGATGGTCGCCTTGACCGAGCCGTCCGTGTTGAACGTCCAGATCCGGTTCGCGTCGAGCTGGTTGTCCTCATCGCCCACGTAGGAGGCGACCACCAGCGGATCAGCCGAGGCCAGATACGGATACCCCACATCTTCCGGCAGCTTCACGGTCCGCGACGGCTTGCCTGTACGCGGATCACGCTGTGACACCGCGAAGTGATCGTTGCACCAGGTGAGACCCGTCAGCGTGCTGCCGCCGAGGTACTCCTCGTAGTCGCATCCCGGCGGGGGCGAGTCCCACACGGTCTTGCCGGTGTCGACGGCAAAGCCCCACGACCCCTCGTCCGACCATCCGGCCGCGGCGAAGTTCTCGCTGACGGCGACACTGAGGTCCAATCCGCGATGGGCCTTGGGCACCGACTTCTGCCACACCTTGCGGCCCTGGTTGATGTCGATCACCGCGATCTGGGTGCATTTGCTGTACGGCTTCTTGGACCCGGCGAACACCACGGCCACGTAGCCCTTGCTGGTCACTTCCTTGGACGCGCGGCACAGATCACCATCCAGCGGCAGGGTCCAGGTCGGCTTTCCGCTGTCGAGGTCGTAGCCGAGGATCGAGTCGGGGCCGCCCGAGACGTAGGAGTGCGACGTCACCCATGCGCCGGGTCCCCTGTGCCCCTCCTCTTCGACTTTCTCCGGCGGTGGCGGCACGTTCAGGAGCACGCGGCTCTGCGTGGGGTCGGCCACCTGTGACGCCTTCACCGGCGCGTTCCCCTTCCCGTCGGCAGCCGACTGCTGCCCGTCGTTGAAGTGGAGGAACGCAAGGGTGCCGGCGGCCAGGACCGCCAGGGCCGCGGTGACACAGCCCGCGATGACCGCCGTCCGGCGCTTTTTGCTGCCGTCCGGCCCGCCCGGCTGACCGGGGAGCTGCTGGAAGTGAGGCGGCATCGGGCCGTACGGCGGCTGAGCACCATACGGTCCACCCGCGTACGGGGCGGGACCGAAACCGGGAGGGCCCTGGGGCCAGGGCCCCGGGGCTGCGGGTGGGACGGGTGGCACGGGCGGCTGCGACATGCGAGTTCCAGCTCCTATGAACTTGGCTGTGAGAGAGAGCACCCGCTGGAAGTGTTAGCTCGGCGTCTCCACACGCTGCGAGAAGGCAGCGAGCATCACAGCCACTGGGGCCGCCAGGATTGATACCTGCGGGGAGCCAGCGGCGGTTGACATGTGGAACTTGTACCGGCATAACGACCAGGCGCCCCGGCTATACGTTTCCCCGGCGCAGGTACGCACCGGGGAAAGAGGGTATACGGCTGGGGTCGATCGCCTCGACCAGGGTGGCGTCTCGCGATTGCCGCTGACGCACGACTCGGGGGACAGCTCCATAGAGCCAATGGCTTGGTAGGCGCGAGTTGAGCCATGCGCAGCAGACGGCCGCGACCTCGTCAGGGAGGCGCTGACATGGCAGCGGGGTGTTGTAGGCGCTTAGGATCCAGCCAGTGACGCCCAATCACCTCTCTTGCTATGGCCGGAGCCGTGTTTTGGTTCGCGATCGATCCTCATACACGGACACCGAATCGTCAATGATTGTGGACGATCATGTGCGGTGGGGTGGGGAACCTAAGATCGCTTCGGCCCTCGTGGCCGGGGCGGCCTCACGGTAGCCTCTTGAAGCACCCCCCGGTCCGGCCGGCCAAGCCACGGAGAGCCCCTAGGTGAACGATCCCGCCGGCGAGACGGCACAGAGCGAGCTCAGCCCGCCCCAGCACCAACCGCACGCTGGCGAACTCCGAGCGTTGCTGGACGAACTCCGCGCCCTCGAAGAGGGGCTGCCTCTCGCTGCGCGCGAGAAGCTCGCGCCGCTCCTCGACGCCGAGAAGCTGAGCTTCGCGACTGGCGTAGCGCCTGAACGGATCACCGCTCTACTCAACGGCGCCCAGCTCGACAACTGGCATGCGGGAGCGGTTGATGCAGCGGAAGGCCGACAGCACAGCCGCCTGGTCTTTCTCCGCGAAACACGCCTCAAGCGCCCGATGACCCGCAGGCTGAGCGGCCGGACACCCCGGCCGTACACCTTTGGCGAAATTGCTCGCGGAGCCGAAGAAGAGGGCGCCAAAATCAGCAAGCAGACGGTGCACTACATCTTCACCGAAGGACGCAAGCCCAGCGCGGAGAGTCTCGCGGGCATGGAGCGATTCTTCGGTGTGCTCCCGGGCTTCTGTTCGTACACAGAGAACGAGGCTCTCGTTGCACGACTCCGTCCAGTCGTGCAGCAGTTGCGCTTGCTGAACAGGGTGGCCGCCGCCACCGCCCACGGCGTGACCAGAATTGCGGCACGCAGCACCGAGGATCTCAGCAACGCAGACGAGCGGGAGTCCATCCTGTCTGCGCTTCTGGACACTGGCGTCCTCGACGACCTGGACCCGCAGCGCGACGACCAACGCTGAGGGCCAATTCGAAGGGCCAGCTCAGCTTCACCGCCTTGCAGCGCCGCGCGACCGCTGTCCGCCAGGCCAAGGTCCTGGCTGCCGAGCTGCCCGCGAGCCCCAGTTGAGCCGAAGCGAGATAGCTGTCACCAAGGCAGGCCTGTTGTCACCGGGAGCGCCGGTCAGAAGGCGCTGGGCCGGGCCATCGGGAGTGTGGGGAGATCTGGCGACTGGTGGAGCGCCGGAGCTGGTTACACCGGTCCTGCTTTGCGGGCTGGTGACAAGGCGAGCGCCGTCGGGCGCCGGGCCGGCCGAGAGCGCGTGTGTGAACCGGCGACCTGCCCCGGGCCACGCCGCAACCGTGGGAGACGCCGGAGGAGCAGCTGTTCCGCCAAGACCTATGCTGCTCCGCCGCCGCACTGCCTTGCCGGCTCGCCGAACCAGGAGGAGCGACGTCATGAACGCTCAGGATTCGGGCGCGGCCCGACACGAACTGCGTGTCAATGTGCCGGATGACGTCTACGAGGAGCTGCACCTGGACCCCGGGGGGCCGTTCTCGCCCCTGGCGAGAACAGGTCGGCCCACACGCGGATCATCGCGGCATCGGATGTGCCCGTCCGGTCATTGCTTGCTGCCTGCCCGTACCTTGCGCCTGCGGCTCCCCGCCACGTAGCCAGGGAAGTTGACGATCTCACGCCAGAAGGGGGCTCCCGTGCACGATCAGGAGAAGGCCGGCTACCACACCGGGGTGGGCAACAGCCGTATCCCTGCCCGTCGGCCCGCATCCGCCCCGCCCGCGCAGCATGGTCTGCTCGGCCTACAGGGCGCTGCGGGCAACGCCGCGGTCGTTCAGATGCTCCGCGGCGCCGACCACCCCTGGGCCCGGGAACAGCACGAGCACGGCGCCGGCTGCGGCCACCAGGAGATCGCGACCTCGCCCGCACCGGTGCAGCGTTCCGCCGTCCACGACGTGCTCCGCAGCGCCGGAAAGCCTCTCGACGAGCCGGTGCGCCAGGAAATGGAGACGCGGCTCGGCGCGGACTTCTCCGACGTGCGCGTCCACGATGACAACGCCGCCCGTGCGTCGGCCACCGAGGTCGGCGCCCGCGCCTACACGTCCGGCAGCCATGTCGTCATCGGCACCGACGGTGGGGACAAGCACACCCTCGCCCATGAACTGACCCATGTCATCCAGCAGCGTCAGGGCCCTGTGGCCGGTACGGAAACGGGCAACGGGCTTCGCGTCTCCGACGCTTCCGACAAGTTCGAACGCGCCGCGGAGGCCAACGCGCAGCGCGTCATGCAGGCACCGCTCGGTGTGCAACGCGCCGTGGAGCCACGGACTGCCCCCGCCACCGGTGCCGCCCACGAGGGTCACGGCGGCCCGGTCGCCGTACAGACAGCGTCCGACGGGAAAAGGAATCCGCCGCCCGTACCGAACAAGCCCGACAACCTGAGGCTCGGCGGGGCCGCGCAGACCTCCAGCGCCGACCAGACCAACTCGGCCGGGCAGACGTCGGCCGCCGCGGAGCCCGCGCAGGCGCAGTCCACCACCCCCGCACACGGGTACACGCTCGCCGGATCGGCCAGCCTGGTCTTCTTCCGAGCCGATGGGCGCTCCCCCGAGGCCATCCGGCAGGCGAACGGGATGAGGTCGCGCAACAGCACATCCGTCGCGACCGAACTCGCCGTGTTCCTTGAGGACCCGATCGCCTACGCCCGGGCCCACGTCAGCAGCCCGAAACCGACCTTGGTCTCCACGGCGCTGGACGAGGACTGCGGCGGGTACGCCAGCAACGACCGGCACCTCTACCAGATCCAGGTCGGCGGCTGGCACAGATTCGCCGCGCCGCCCGCGCGGAGCAAGATCCTGACCAAGCCGACGGTCTACGCCAACAGCACGTCCCTGGAGACCGCGACCGCGGCCGTCATCGGTCCCGTCGGCTCCACCCAGGAAATGGATTTCATCGGGGGAATCCCCCTGGCGGCCATCACCGGCTGCCGCCGACCGGGGGAGAGCGGCTTCAGCGCGCTCTGATGCCCGCGACGGGGGCCGGTGCCTGCCCGGGGGCGGGCCCGTCACCGCCCCCGCCATTCCCCGGTGACGGAAAGAGCGCTGAATGAGCGCATGTGACACGTCGAATGCCTTGTTGGTGACATCCAGGCAGCTTCGTCCGGTCTCATTCACCACGTCATCCGGCTCTGCTGGTGACAACTACTGAGCTTCGGCACAACCGCGCAGGTCCGGGGCTCTCGCATATCCGCTTGTCAGTGCTGCCTGAGAAGCTGACACGGTGCCACGTATCCCGCAACAGATCATCCGCGAAGTCCTCATGGCGAAGTGGGCTGAGGAGATCGGCCCCGAGGCGGCTCGCGCGAAAGCGATATCTGACCTCCAAGCAGGAGCTGTGCCGCCGTGGAGGCAAACAGAGATCGGACTGACTTCCTACCTGGTACGCAAACGACTGCGTGAAGAGCTGCCGGAGCCGGACAGGGAGGGTGAGCGGTTGTACTTTCTGGGATTCCAGGGCTTACGTGCAGTGGTGAAGGTGGGTTCCACAGGGGTTCCTGAGCGACAGTTCGACAAGTACGAAACCCAGGCGCGGAACCTCGGGTACGCCCTGGTCGATGGATGAATTTCTGCCCCCGTCGGGACCAGAAGTGAGACATACCGGTTGGAATCTAGTGTTCTCACGAACCTGCACCTCGTCCTGAACGGAAAGGTTGAGGGCGGTCGGATCTTCGAGTGGTTCCACGGCCACGACTTCGAGCGGATCAGGCAACTTGTAGAAGACCCGCTTGCGCTATTCCACCTGTTGCTTGAAAGGGCCCCTGGTTAGGTAGAGCTGACGGGCAAAGGTCCACGCGCTGGTCGTTGTCTCCGTCGACCTCGCGGTCGGTGAGCCGATCCCCGGCGACAACGCCGGCCCCCAGCTGCACGCGTACGCCGGCAAAGTCGAGCGCGTACGCCTCCTGTACTGGGTGACAGCTCCTCGGACTGTTTCCGGCTCGGTGGCAGCGGTAGGCGCCTGCGAGGTCGTCGTCGCGGCGTGTGCCGCGTCCGATGCAGGAGATCACGGCCGGCCAGCCGCTGAAGTGCTCGGCGACGGTGGTCAGGGTGATGTTCTTGGCCTGGCGTGCTGGCCGAAGGTCGGAAACGTCCGGAACACTGACCGGTGTGGTGAGGTAGCGGAAGACCTCCCGGGCGATCGCGCGCTTGAGGAGGCGGATGATCTCCTTCTTCGTGCGTCCGGCGGTGGTCTGCCTGGCGACGTATTCGCGGGTGCGGGCGTCGCTGGACATGCGGACGAGGGCGATGCGGTAGAAGGCGGCGTTGCTCCGCGGTTGCCGCCGCGGGAGAGGCGGTGACGGTTGGTCCTGCCGCTGGAGGCTGGGACAGGTGCGACGCCGCGAGGGCTGCAAAGGATGCCTTGGTGCGCAGGCGGTCGGGGTTTCCGCCGGCGGTGACCAGGAGCTGGGCCGCAGTGTCCGGACCGACACCGAACGCGGCGCGGAGGCCGGGGTTGTACTCGGTGGCGGTGGCGTCCAGGGCGGCGGTGAGGGCGTCGTGTTCTGCGGTGAGGGCCTGGCTCCAGCTCACCGCAGAAGCCCTCGGCGAGACCTACTTACTTCCGTGACAATCAAGCAGACAACGAAACATTGTTTCATTGTCTGCGGGCGGTAGGGTGGCTGTATGCCACGAGACTCCAGGGAGCAGGCCCGTGAGCGGCTGTCCGCACTGGCCCCCGTCCCCACCGACGGCACCACGGCAGCGCGCCATGTGGAGCAGGACGCATCCCTGATAGGGCGGCTGCTGGCCGCTGCCGGCGAGCAGGGCCACCAGGGGCAGGCGCCAGGTGTGATGCCCGCCCATGTCGGCGCCGCGCTGGGCCTGTTCGAAGGCATGCGTGAACAGCTGGACCGGCTGGAGACCCAGGTGGTCATCGAGGCTCGGCGCCGCGGTATGGACTGGCGGCAGATCGCCCAGCTCCAGGGCCTGAACTCATCCCAGGCCGCCTCCCAGCGCTACCAGCGGCTGATGACCCGGCTCGAAGAGATCCGCCAGGGCGTCCGGTGAGCGAGGAAGAACCGCAGATGAGTGACCAGCCACCGCAGTTGTTCACCGCGATCGACTCGCTGCTCGCCGCGGTCGACGACGGCACCGTGCTGCCCGTTCCAGCCGAGCGGGTACGACTGCGCGAGGCAGCCGGCCTCACCCAGGCTGCGGTCGCCCAGGCGCTCGGCGTGCGCGTGCCGAGCATCACCGCCTGGGAAGCCGGCCGCGCCGAACCCAAAGGCGAGCGCCTGGAGGCCTACCGCCGCCTCCTCGAGGGCCTCGCCCACCGCTATCCCGCCGCCACCCCGCCGCCCGCCCCGAAAACACTCTCCGCCCCGCCCGCGCCCGCCCCGCCCGCGCCCTCCCCGCCCGCGCCCGCCCCGGTCGTCGCAGCCGAGCCCGAGCGAGCCCGAGTCCCGGAGAAGTCCGCCGGCCAGGCCGGTACAACGTCGGCGGCCACACCCCGGACGCCTACCGCCGAAGCCCCGGCGGACGTTCCTGCGACTCGCCCGGCAACCTCGCCCCGCCCGGCAACCTCGCCCCGCCCGGCAACCTCGCCCCGCCCGGCAGCGAAGAAAGCGACGAAGACCGCCCCGGACCCGCGTTTCCCGCACGGCCCGCTCGCCGTGCTGGACGGCGACGGCTCCGCCTACGGCACGGACGGGATCGTGCTGGACTGCCCGGCCACCACGATCCCGCAGCTGGTGGAGTGGACGCTGCGCGAGTCAGGACTCGGAGCCACACGGCTCAACCGGCACGGCAAGGACTCCGACCCGCTGATCGTGCTCACCGCGACCGCAGCGGTGCAACTCGGGCTGCCCGAGCGCCTGGAAGGCCACGAGCAGCGCCGCTCGCTGCGCCTGCCCGAGGACCACCCGGTCGTCAAGCAGGTCGCCAGGGCGAAGTGGCACCTCACCCGGCGCGGCTTCGGACCGTGGGCCCGCATCTACCGCAAGGCCCAGGGACGTGAACGCCAGTGCGTACAGCTCGCGATCCTGCCCTGGGACGCGCTCGATGAACGCTCCTGGCCCGGCGTGACGGACATGGAGCCGGCCGACATCGCCCGCGTCCTCGGTACCTACGCCCAGCGCGTCATCACCCCCCGCGGCTCCACCGCCGTCTCCGGCCTCGAGCTGATGACAACACTGCGCCCGCCGACCCGGGCCGTGCAGGATCCGGAGTCCGGGAACTGGGTGTCCGGCCACAACCCCGGCTCGCTGGGCATGGAGCCGGTCGATCCGGCGCCGCCGGAGGCCACCGCCGAACACCCGGTTGTCGTGAACTCCGGCTGGGACGGCGGGTTCCTCGACGAGGAGGCCTACCAGTGGGTGCGGCCGGTGGAGACACTGTCCGATGAGGAGTGCACGCTGCCCTTCGCGGTCGGCCTGGACCTGAACACCGCGTTCCTCGCGGCCGCGGCCCGCCTGGTCGTCGGCCTGTCCGCCCCGGACCACTTCCACACCCCGCAGTTCAGCCCGAAGATCCCCGGTTCCTGGCTGGTCGACCTCTCCCCCATCGAGGTGGACCCGCGCCTGCCGTCCCCGTTCACCCCGGACGGAACCCGCCCCACCGGACCGGCCTGGTACCAGACGCACACCGTCGCCTACGCCCAGGAGCTCGGCCACAACGTCACCCCGATCGAGGCGTACCTGCGCCGGGAGACCGGTGCGTACCTGGACCCCTGGCACGACCGGCTCCGCACGGCCTACGTGGACACCCTCGCCGACCTCGGCGTCACCAAGGACCTCACCGACACCGAGTTCCTCGCCGCGATGGAACGCCACAAGCAGACCGACCCGGCACTCGCCGCCGTCCTGTCCGCCATCAAGGCCACGGTGAAAGGCGGCGTCGGCAAACTTCGTGAGCGCCCGCAGGGCCGCCACTACAAGCAGGGTGAGCGGTGGCCGGCCCTTGAGCGCCCGACCTGGCGCCCGGACATCCGTGCCGCGGTCATCAGCAAGGCCCGGGTCAACATGCACCGCAAGCTCAGCAACATGGTCAAGCTGACAGGCCTGTATCCGCTGGCCGTGCTCTCGGACTGCGTCGTCTACCCCTCGCAGGGAGAGAGCCCGCTGGACTTCCTGCCGTACACCACCTCCGGGAAGCCGCAGCCTGGCGGGTTCCGCCTCGGCCCGACACCCGGCC
>NZ_JBHWZS010000292.1:0-10911 GCF_042728155.1 Streptomyces sp. NPDC060209 | reverse complement strand
GTCGACACCTTCCAGGTGTCGACGGCCCTTCGTGTGTCCCGGACGCGTGCCACGCCCGTACACAGCGCCGTACGGCAGGATGTGCGGCATGCCAAGCGCAGAAGACACGAGCGTGCACCAGGAGCCGTCCGTCGTACCGCCCACACGACAGGACGAGATCGCCGCAGCGGGCAGTGAGCTGATCGGCGGGCCTGCGGGCCGCTGGGCACGGTTCGGATCGGGACCGCTCACACCGCTGCGCGTCATCGCGCTCGTGGCGATCGGGATGTTCGCGCTCGGCATGGTGCAGAAGATCCCCTGCTACGACTGGGCGTGGTTCCGCGGCACCAGTTCGCAGTACACGCACGCGTGCTACTCCGACATCCCGCACCTCTACGTCGGGCGGGGCTTCGCCGACGGCCTCGTGCCGTACTTCGACCGCCTCAGCGGCGACATGGCCTACCTCGAGTACCCCGTCCTGACCGGCCTCTTCATGCAGGTCGCGTCCTGGCTCACGCTGACCCCGTCCTCGGACCCCGTGCAGCAGCGCGAGCAGATGTACTGGATGGTCAACGCGGGCATGCTGCTGGTCTGCGCCGTGATCATCGCGGTGTGTGTCGCCCGTACGCACCGGCGCCGCCCGTGGGACGGCCTTCTGGTCGCCCTCGCCCCGGCACTGGCGCTCACCGCGACGATCAACTGGGATCTGCTCGCCGTCGCGCTGACAGCCGCGGCGATGCTCATGTGGTCCCGGGGCAGGAACCTCTCCTTCGGCATCTTCATCGGCCTCGCGACCGCCGCCAAGCTCTACCCCGTGCTGCTCCTCGGACCCCTGCTGGTGCTGTGCTGGCGGGCCGGGAAGTGGCGGGAGTACGGGGCGGCGCTCTTCGGGGCGGCGGCGACCTGGCTGCTGGTGAACCTTCCGGTGATGGCGTACGCCCCGGAGGGGTGGAAGAAGTTCTACACGTTCAGCCAGGAAAGGCAGATCGACTACGGATCGTTCTGGCTGATCATCACCCAGCGCACCGGCCGGTCCATCGACGTGGGCACGGTCAACACGGCCTCGGTGCTGCTGATGATCGTGCTGTGCGCGGGCATCGCCGGGCTGGCACTGACCGCCCGGCACCGGCCCCGCTTCGCCCAGCTGGCGTTTCTCGTGGTGGCCGCATTCATCCTGACGAACAAGGTCTACTCACCGCAGTACGTGCTCTGGCTGATCCCTCTGGCAGCGCTGGCAAGGCCCCGCTGGCGGGACTTCCTCGTCTGGCAGGCGTGCGAGGTCATGTACTTCCTGGGGATCTGGTTCTACCTCGCGTACACGACGAGCGGAGACAAGCACCAGGGGCTGCCGCAGGACGGCTATCAGGTCGCGATCGCCCTGCATCTGCTGGGAACGCTCTACCTGTGCGCCGTGATCGTCAGGGACATCCTGAGGCCGGAACGGGACCCCGTGCGGCACGACGGGTCCGACGATCCGTCGGGCGGGGTGCTGGACGGTGCGCCGGACCGTACGGCACTCCTGCAGGTGCACCCGCACCCGTCCCGGCACGCGGCACCCGCGGTCGAAGGACCGCGGGTGGAGTGGGGCACTGCGGGCAGAGCGGCCTCCGACTGAGGGAGGCCGGGCCTACCGGTCCACGAGGCGGTCGAACTGGGTGGTGGTGTGGCGCAGGTGGGCCACCAGTTCGTCGCCGACCTTCGGCTCCTGGGCGTCCGAGGGCACGAAGAGGATCGACACCTGCATGTGAGGCGGCTCGGCGAACCAGCGCTGCTTGCCGGCCCAGACGAACGGCGAAAGGTTGCGGTTGACCGTGGCCAGCCCGGCGCGAGCGACTCCCTTGGCGCGCGGCATCACTCCGTGCAGGGCCTTCGGCGCCTCCAGGCCGACACCGTGGGAGGTCCCTCCGGCGACGACCACCAGCCAACCGTCGGATGCGGCCTTCTGCTGGCGATAGCCGAAACGGTCCCCCTTGACGACACGGGTGACGTCGAGCACCGCGCCGCGGTACTCCGTCGCCTCGTGGTCGCCGAGCCAGAGCCGTGTGCCGATGCGCGCGCGGAAGCGGGTCTGCGGGAACTGCTGCTGCAGCCGCGCCAGTTCCTCGGCCCGCAGATGGCTGACGAACATCGTGTGCAGGGGCAGCCGGGCTGCGCGCAGCCGGTCCATCCAGGTGATGACCTCCTCGACCGCGTCCGAGCCGTCCGTGCGGTCGAGCGGCAGGTGCAACGCGAAACCTTCGAGGCGCACGTCCTCGATGGCGGAGTGCAGCTGGCCGAGCTCCTCCTCCTTCACACCGTGGCGCTTCATCGAGCTCATGCACTCGATGACCACGCGCGCGCCCACCAGGGCGTGCACACCGTCCACGGAGGAGACGGAGCGGATGACACGGTCGGGCAGCGGTACCGGCTCCTCGCCCCGGCGGAAGGGCGTGAGCACCAGCAGGTCGCCGCTGAACCAGTCCTTGATGCGCGCGGCCTCGTACGTGGTCCCGACGGCCAGCGTGTCGGACCCGAAGCGGATCGCCTCGTCGGCCAGCCGCTCGTGTCCGAAGCCGTATCCGTTGCCCTTGCAGACGGGGACGAGGCCGGGGAACTGGTCCAGCACGGACTTCTGGTGCGCCCGCCAGCGCGCGGTGTCGACGTAGAGGGAGAGCGCCATGGACGGCCCGGAACCTTTCTGGTGGCTGCGGTGTAAGTGAGAGAGAACAGGAACTGATGGACGGGGGTCGGGATGCGGTCAGCGACGGGACATGTACATATCGAGTGCCTTGTGCAGCAGCTTGTTGAGGGGGAAGTCCCATTCACCGACGTATTCGACGGCTTCGCCGCCGGTGCCCACCTTGAACTGGATCAGGCCGAAGAGGTGGTCGGTCTCGTCCAGCGAGTCGCTGATACCGCGAAGGTCGTAGACGGTCGCGCCCATCGCATACGAGTCGCGGAGCATCCGCCACTGCATGGCGTTGGAGGGACGGACCTCGCGCCCGATGTTGTCCGAGGCGCCGTAGGAGTACCAGACGTGCCCGCCGACGACGAGCATCGTGGCAGCCGACAGGTTCACGCCGTTGTGCCGTGCGAAGTACAACCGCATGCGGTTGGGGTCCTCGGAGTTGAGCACCGACCACATGCGCTGGAAGTACGAGAGCGGGCGCGGCCGGAAGTGGTCGCGCACAGCGGTGATCTCGTACAGCCGCTGCCATTCGGCGAGGTCCTCGTAGCCGCCCTGGACCACCTCGACGCCGGCCTTGTCGGCCTTCTTGATGTTGCGCCGCCAGAGCTGGTTGAAGCCCTTGAGCACGTCCTCGAGGGAGCGGTTGGCCAGCGGGACCTGGAAGACATAGCGGGGCTGCACGTCACCGAAGCCGGCGCCGCCGTCCTCGCCCTGCTGCCAGCCCATCTTCCGCAGCCGGTCCGAGACCTCGAAGGCGCGCGGCTCGATGTGGCTGGCCTCGACGTCACGCAGCCGCTTCACGTCGGGATCCTGGATTCCCGACTTGATGGCGGCCGAGTCCCAGCGGCGGATGACCACGGGAGGGCCCATCTTCACCGAGAAGGCACCCTGCTGCTTCAGGTGGGCGAGCATCGGCTGGAGCCAGTCGTCCAGATTGGGGGCGTACCAGTTGATGACCGGCCCCTCCGGGAGGTACGCGAGATAGCGCTTGATCTTGGGCAGTTGGCGGTACAGCACCAGCCCGGCGCCGACCATCTCACCGTTCTTGTCGAACCATCCCAGGTTCTCCGAGCGCCATTCGGTTTTCACATCAGCCCACGCCGGGACCTGGCAGTGACTGGCCGAGGGCAGATTCTGGATGTAAGCCAGATGCTGTTCTCGGCTGATGGTCCTCAGGGTCAGGCTCATGCGGGGCGCTCCTCGGCAGGTGTGTCCCCATCGGTCAGGGGCTCCGGCTCTCGCGCCGAAGCCTACTGTGACCGAGGGGCGCCCGGCCTGGCCCGTCCGGGCCGGACCGGGCACCACCCGCGCGGGATCGCCTGGCTGTGCACTGCGTGGGGCGGTCGGCCTCGCCGGCCGCGGCTCTGCCGGTCAGGTGACGACGCCGCCGAAGAGGCCGCCGTGCGCCATGCCGAGATAGAAGCCGACGGCGGACGCGCCGATCCCCATGATCAGACCGAATCGCTCCCAGGTGGTCTTGGAGATGTACTGCCCGTAGGCACCGGTCAGAACGCCGATCAACCCGGCCCACGAGCTGATCAGGTGCAGGCTGTGGAACATCGCCGTCACGAACGCGAGGACGCCGAGGACCCCGGTCACCACCATCAGCGCTTCCTGGAGCGGATGCGGCCTGCCGTCCGTGGCGAAGAGGGATCCGGTGGCCGGATGGGCCTTGGCCGTCCGGCGGGGAGCGGGCCGACTGCCGGCAGGTCGGACTGTCTGTGCCATGGAGCACCTCCTGGCGGGAAGGGCGGTGCAATGTAGCGCCTCTCACACCGCATCTGTCTTGATTGTGCGCCCTGAACACCGGATTTCAACCGGAAGCCGGTCTGCGGGTAGTCTGTACGGTCTGCACCGGTGTCTGCCTTGAGCCAGCACTGCAGCTCCCCTCGACTCTCGAAGACGGGCGTTGTCAGTGGCGGCTGTTTTACTCGGAGACACTGTTGCTTACGCATCACGACCCTCCTGCCACGGAACGACCGTGGCCGCTGAGTCCAAAGGAGGTGGGTTCCACATGCGTCACTACGAGGTGATGGTCATCCTCGACCCCGATCTCGAGGAGCGAGCAGTCTCCCCGCTGATCGAGAACTTCCTCTCCGTCGTCCGTGAGGGCGACGGAAAGGTTGAGAAGGTCGACACCTGGGGCCGTCGTCGTCTCTCTTACGAGATCAAGAAGAAGCCTGAGGGCATCTACTCGGTCATCGACCTGCAGGCCGAGCCTGCAGTCGTCAAGGAGCTCGACCGACAGATGAACCTGAACGAGTCGGTCCTCCGGACCAAGGTCCTCCGTCCCGAGACCCACTGAGCATCTAGCTCAGCGGTCATCGGGTTCGAGTAGCAAGCAGCCAGAAGCAATCCCCGCCGAGAGGTTCACCCATGGCAGGCGAGACCGTCATCACGGTCGTCGGCAATCTCGTCGACGACCCCGAGCTGCGCTTCACCCCGTCCGGTGCGGCGGTCGCGAAGTTCCGTGTCGCGTCCACTCCCCGCATCTTCGACCGGCAGACCAATGAGTGGAAGGACGGCGAAGGCCTGTTCCTCACCTGCTCGGTCTGGCGTCAGGCGGCGGAGAACGTCGCGGAGTCGCTCCAGCGAGGCATGCGCGTTGTCGTGCAGGGCCGGCTGAAGCAGCGGTCCTACGAGGACCGCGAGGGCGTAAAGCGCACGGTCTACGAGCTGGACGTCGAGGAAGTCGGCCCCAGCCTGAAGAGCGCCACGGCCAAGGTCACCAAGACCACGGGTCGCGGTGGCCAGGGCGGCGGCCAGGGTGGATACGGCGGTGGCCAGCAGGGCGGCGGCAACTGGGGCGGCGGTCCCGGTGGCGGCGGTGCTCCCGCCGACGACCCGTGGGCCACCAACGCTCCGGCCGGCGGCCAGCAGGGCGGGGGCCAGCAGGGCGGCGGGGGTGGCTGGGGCGGAAGCTCCGGCGGCTCCGGCGGCTCCTCCGGCTCTTCCGGCGGCGGCTACTCGGACGAGCCTCCCTTCTAGGGCTGCTCGTACCCCCACTTCTTGATCACACAGGAGAAACACCATGGCGAAGCCGCCTGTGCGCAAGCCTAAGAAGAAGGTCTGCGCGTTCTGCAAGGACAAGACCCAGTACGTGGACTACAAGGACACGAACATGCTGCGGAAGTTCATTTCCGACCGCGGCAAGATCCGTGCCCGCCGCGTCACCGGCAACTGCACTCAGCACCAGCGTGACGTCGCCACGGCAGTCAAGAACAGCCGTGAGATGGCGCTGCTGCCCTACACGTCCACCGCGCGATAAGGGAAGGGTGACCGAATCATGAAGATCATCCTCACCCACGAGGTCACTGGCCTCGGTGCCGCCGGCGACGTCGTGGACGTCAAGGACGGGTACGCCCGTAACTACCTGGTTCCGCGTGGCTTCGCCATTCGCTGGACCAAGGGTGGCGAGAAGGACGTGGCGCAGATCCGCCGCGCCCGCAAGATCCACGAGATCGCGACGATCGAGCAGGCCAACGAGATCAAGGCCAAGCTCGAGACCGTGAAGGTCCGTCTGGCTGTTCGCTCCGGCGACGCCGGCCGCCTTTTCGGTTCCGTCACCCCGGCCGACATCGCCTCGGCGATCAAGTCTGCCGGTGGTCCGGACGTCGACAAGCGTCGCGTCGAGCTCGGCTCGCCGATCAAGACGCTCGGCGGACACCAGGTGTCTGTCCGTCTGCACCCCGAGGTTGCCGCGAAGCTCGGTATCGAGGTCGTTGCTGCCTAAGGGCACAGCTCAGCAGAGCTAGGTGAAGGGCCGCACCCCACGGGTGCGGCCCTTCGTCGTTTCACGTGAAACCGGGCAAGCCGGTCGCTGCTGGGTTGGACGATTCAGCGCGTGGCTCCGGTGACGACCCAACGGCCGGACCGGGTGCGGATCCCCAGCGTCACCAGCCGGACGGCCATCATCAGAGCCATCGCCCCCCAAAGTGCGGTGAGTCCTCCACCGAAGCTGGGGACGAGGAGAGCGACCGGGGCGAAGACGGCCAGGGTCAGGACCATGGCCCAGGCGAGATAGCGGCCGTCCCCTGCGCCCATCAGTACTCCGTCGAGAATGAAGACCACACCGGAGATCGGCTGGGAGAGCGCTACGACCAGTAGGGCCGGCACCAGAGTGTCCTGCACGGATTCGTCGCCCGTGAACAGCGGGACGAAGAGCGGCCTGGCGAGCACGATCACTGCCCCGAGGACCACCCCGGAGGCGATTCCCCACTGAACCATCCGCCGGCATGCCTCTCGGGCACCCTTGGGGTCGTTCGCCCCCAGATAGCGTCCGATGATGGCCTGGCCCGCGATGGCGATCGCGTCGAGCGCGAAGGCTGTGAGGCTCCAGAGCGACAGGATGATCTGGTGCGCGGCGATATCTGTGTCGCCGAGGCGGGCGGCTACGGCGGTGGCGATCATCAGGACCGCCCTCAGCGAAAGGGTGCGGACCAGCAGCGGCACGCCTGCCTGGGCGCTGGCCCGGATCCCCGCGGCATCGGGGCGCAGGGATGCCCGGTGCCTACGAGCCCCGCGGACCACGACGATCAGGTACGCGAGCGCCATGCCCACCTGGGCGATGACCGTCCCCCAGGCGGAGCCTGCGATACCCAGCCCGGCACCGTAGACGAGCCCGGCATTGAGGGCGCCGTTGGCCGCGAACCCACCGATGGCGACATAGAGCGGCGTTCGGGTGTCCTGCAGCCCGCGCAATACTCCCGTCGCCGCCAGCACCACAAGCATCGCAGGGATGCCAAGGCTGGAGATCCGCAGATATGTGGTGGCATAGGGGGTCGCAGTGTCGGACGCCCCGAAGATTTCGACCAGCCACGGTGCCAGGGGAAGTGTCACGGCGATGACAGCGGCACCGATAAGCAGTGCGAGCCAGATGCCGTCCATTCCCTGGCGGATGGCTGAGGCCAGATCTCCTGCCCCGACCTGGCGGGCGACTGCGGCCGTGGTGGCATAAGCGAGGAAGACGAAGATGCTCACCGCGGTCGTCAACAGGGCCGCGGCGACCGCCAAGCCGGCCAGCTGGGGCGTGCCGAGATGGCCGACGATGGCACTGTCGACCATGACGAAGAGCGGCTCGGCAACCAGCGCGCCGAAGGCCGGGACGGCGAGTGCGATGATCTCGCGGTCGTGCCGACGGCGGGAGGGCGGCTGGGCCGTGGGCGCCTGGGTCATGAAGGCCAATCTAATCTTCCACAGGTAAGAGATGCAAAGTGCTTTAGTCCCTTACTCTGTGCGGGTTTCCGGCTCCGCTGAGAGGTCGTTTCCGGTGATCTTGAGCTGAGGGCAAAAGTTTTTCTCCCCCACAGCCGGTGGATTGAGAAACACCAGGTCAGGGGCGTCCTGGGTCGCCCTCTATGAGTTTGTCCACAGTGCTGTCCCCCGGTCCGTGCACAGGATCCGTGGGGTTCTCCACAGCATCTGGTCCGTCGTCCACATGCCCTGTGGATAACCAGATTGGCTGACGGTGCGGACAGGCCTACCGTGGTGCCGCGCCCGCACTCCGTTCCGGCTTGGAAATCCGCAGAACTTGACGCGCCGGAACCGGAGTCGGGCGTCTTGTTTGTCGGTGCCGTGCCGTAAGAAAGAGTGGCACGGCTAGGTCCGCGAAGCGGACGGGAGGAGGTGGCCCGGTGAGCATTCCCGAGCCTTTGGACGATCCCTGGGCCGATGTCGGTCCCAGTGACCGTCTGCCCGTGTCCCGTCAGCGCCGCGGAGAGGGCAAGGGGCGCGACGAGCAGCACGAGCGGGGCCGGGAGAGCGGCTGGGACGGCGGGTCGTCCAGCTTCGAGCGGGTGCCTCCGCAGGACCTCGACGCCGAGCAGTCGGTGCTCGGCGGCATGCTGCTCTCCAAGGACGCCATCGCGGACGTCGTGGAGATCATCAAGGGCCATGACTTCTACCGTCCGGCCCACGAGACCGTCTATACGGCGATCCTCGACCTCTACGCCAAGGGCGAGCCGGCCGACCCGATCACGGTGGCGGCCGAGCTGGTCAAGCGCGGCGAGATCACCAAGGTCGGCGGTGCCCCGTATCTGCACACGCTGGTCCAGTCGGTGCCGACCGCGGCCAACGCTTCGTACTACGCGGAGATCGTCCACGAGCGGGCAGTGCTTCGGCGCCTCGTCGAGGCCGGCACGAAGATCACGCAGATGGGATACGCGGCCGACGGTGACGTCGACGAGATCGTCAACTCCGCGCAGGCCGAGATCTACGCCGTCACGGAGCAGCGCACCAGCGAGGACTACCTGCCGCTCGGCGACATCATGGAGGGGGCTCTCGACGAGATCGAGGCCATCGGGTCCCGCAGCGGTGAGATGACCGGTGTACCGACCGGGTTCACCGACCTCGACGCCCTGACCAACGGCCTGCACCCCGGCCAGATGATCGTCATCGCCGCCCGCCCCGCCATGGGTAAGTCCACTCTCGCCCTGGACTTCGCCCGCGCGTGCTCGATCAAGAGCAATCTGCCCAGTGTGATCTTCTCTCTGGAAATGGGGCGCAACGAGATCGCGATGCGTCTTCTGTCGGCCGAGGCCCGCGTGGCGCTCCACCACATGCGCTCCGGCACCATGACCGACGAGGACTGGACGAGACTGGCCAGACGGATGCCGGATGTGTCGGCCGCTCCGCTCTACATCGACGACTCGCCGAACCTGTCCATGATGGAGATCCGGGCGAAATGCCGTCGTCTCAAGCAGCGCAACGAGCTCAAGCTCGTGGTCATCGACTACCTGCAGCTGATGCAGTCCGGCGGGGCCAAGCGGGCCGAGAGCCGGCAGCAGGAGGTCTCGGACATGTCCCGAAATCTCAAGCTCCTGGCCAAGGAGCTGGAGCTGCCGGTCATCGCCCTCTCCCAGCTGAACCGTGGACCCGAACAGCGCACGGACAAGAAGCCGATGGTCTCCGACCTGCGTGAATCCGGCTCCATCGAGCAGGACGCCGACATGGTGATCCTGCTGCACCGCGAGGACGCGTACGAGAAGGAGTCACCGCGTGCGGGCGAGGCGGACCTGATCGTGGCCAAGCACCGTAACGGCCCGACGGCGACGATCACCGTGGCGTTCCAGGGCCACTACTCCCGCTTCGTGGACATGGCCCAGACCTGAGGCACAGGGCGAAACCTTCACTCGCTCAGGTGGAGCCGCGAAGTTGTGCCCCCCGTCGGCGTGTCGAGGGGGGCACCGTACGGCCCGCCTCATGGACGCCGTGCGCGAATACCTCGACGGGTGGGACCTCGCGTTCCGCCCGCAGGACATGAACGCTTCACAGCAGCAGCTCAACGGGGACCACTGGTACGACTGGCTCTCCAGCGACTGCCGGGCCTTGCTCATTCGCGGCAGCCGCAGCTACAGATCGCGCTGGGTGCGTCGGCGTGAAACCGTTCGTCAGGCGACGGCGCGCGGGTCATCCTTGGGCATGACCTCTTCTGAAGTTCTGCTCCCCAGTACCCGGCGTGCCCTGCTCCATCGTGTTGCGACCGCGCAATCCGAAGGCCGGGCCCCATCCCTCGTCGCTGCGGTGCAACGGGACGGGCAGATCGCCTGGAGTGGCGCGCGCAGTTGTGTGGACGGCCATGAACCCGATGGAGATACGCAGTTCAGGATCGGTTCCATCACCAAGACGTTCACGGCTGTGCTGGTGATGCGCCTGCGCGACGAGGGCCTGCTGGATCTGGACGATCCCCTGGAGAAGCACCTGCCGGGCACGGGTGTCGGACAGGTGACGGTGTTCCAGCTGCTCGGCCACAGCGGGGGTCTGGGGGCCGAGACGCCGGCCCCCTGGTGGGAGAGGACGCCGGGTGCCACGCGTCCGGAGCTGGCGGATGTGCTCGGCGAAAGGCCGTTGATCCACCCGTCCGGCCACGGACACCACTACTCGAACCCGGGTTACACACTGCTCGGCTCACTCGTCGAGAGGCTGCGCGGTGAGCCCTGGGCCGACGTGCTGCGCCGCGAGATTCTGGAACCTCTGGGGATGGACCGTACGACTCCGCATGCGCATACCCCGCATGCGGGAGGCTGGGCCGTCCACCCGTGGGCCGACGTCATGCTGCCCGAGCCGGCTGAAGATCTCGGGCTGATGGCTCCGGCCGGTCAGCTCTGGTCGACCACCACCGATCTTCTTCGCTTCGCTGCCTTCCTGGCGCAGGGCGATGAGCGGGTGCTGTCCTCGTCCTCGGTCAGGGAGATGCGCATTCCCGCTGCCTCCCCGGAGGCTGCCGACTGGGCCGGCACGTACGGCCTCGGTCTTCAGGCCGTACG
>NZ_JBHWZS010000291.1:0-10930 GCF_042728155.1 Streptomyces sp. NPDC060209 | reverse complement strand
CCCGACCTCGGGTGGGGAGCCGGTCCTGCAGGGGAGACAGGAGTCGAACCTGCGGCATCCGGTTTTGGAGACCGGCGCTCTGGCCTCTGAGCTACACCCCTCGGCGGGATCAGCCTCGCAGCCGCCACCGCACCCGACAACCGGTTTTCCGGTGCCTGCGGCCCGTTCCCAGGGTCCGCTCCCCGGCGGTCGGAGGGGAACGCGTACACTCGGCTCCCGTTTCCGCTGATTGGCGGGCATAACCGATCGATAGGCAGTTTCACGTGAGTTCCGCAGAGGTATCCGACGCACCGATCTACGCCGGTCTGGTGGAGGAGCAGGGCGACGTTCCGGCCGAGGTCCGACGGGTGGCCGAGGAGACCCTGCTGGAGGTGGAGAGCGCGCTCGACTTCAGCTCGGTGCGCGCACCGGCCGTCGCGCGCTGACCCCGGTCCGGATCACACCGGGCCGCCACGGACCCGGTCCGGATCATGATGGGCTTCTGCGGGCAGGATCAATACCAGCGACCCTGGATCCTCACCGTTCGGAGCACCGTGTGACCGTCAGCCTGCACCACTCGGCCACTGTCCTGTTCCAGGGCGACAGCATCACCGATGTGGGACGGCTGGCGGAACGGGACTGCCCTCTGGGCAACGGCTACGTCCGGACGGCTGCCGAGCGTGTGCGGTCCGCGCGACCCGACAGCGACATCACGTTCGTCAACCGGGGCGTCGGAGGCGACGGCGTCTCGGATCTGCGCGCGCGCTGGCGTGAGGACGCCCTGGACCTCGAGCCGGACGTCGTGTCGGTCCTGATCGGCGTGAACGACACATGGCGCCGCTACAACTCCGGCACCGTCACCTCGGCGCGCGCGTACGAGAGCGACTACCGCGCCATTCTCACGCAGGTCCGGGAGGAGCTGGGTGCCCAGCTGATCCTCATCGAACCCTTCCTCGTGCCGGTACGGGACGAGCAGTGGGCCTGGCGCGAGGACCTCGACCCCAGGATTCAGACGGTCCGCCGCCTGGCCGAGGAGTTCGACGCCGCGTTGCTGGCCGCGGACGGCCTGCTCAACCAGGCGGCGCGCGCCGCCGGCGGTGCCGAGTGCATCGCGGGTGACGGAGTCCACCCGACACCGCTCGGGCATGCGCTGCTGGCGGAGGCATGGACGGCACTGGCAGGGCTCTGACGTGCGGGTGCCCGGAGGACCGGAATCCTGGCCCAGACGGTCTTACCCTTCCCGGTGGGCCGGGACCAGCCCCAGGAACTGCTCAGCGTGTCGATGATGCGCAGCCCCCGGCCGCGCTCGAGGGACTCGTCCGCCTGGCGCAGCACGGGCACCTCGGGGCTCGGATCGTTCACCGCGCAGACCAGCGTCCCGTCCTGGCAGGCCAGTCCGAGCCGGGCCGTCGACCGGTCGGCATGATCTGCCACCGGCTGCAGCCCGTGGCAGACCGCATTGCTCACCAGCTCGCCCGCCACGAGGGCTACGTCGTCCGCGCAGGAACGCAGGCCCCAGTACTCGAGTGCGTCGCGGACGAACGCCCGTGCCTGCCGCAGACTTTCCGGATCCGCGCCCAGGCCACGTGTGGTGAACCCCGGGGCCCCGATGCCGAGATCCCGCGCCAGCTCCTCGTGCGGATCCGCACTGCTGCCGACCGAACCGGGCACGAGAGCTGCCGCTCCGTGACGTGGTGTGTTCTCCGCGTGCATGAGCGCTGATCACCCTCCGCTGAAGGCCGGTTCGTGGTGTCGTGGGGGCCGGATGACCACTAGTATCCTCGCCGTCCGCGCAGGCGGTGCAATTGCATCCGGAATTGCACCCAGGGGTGTGAGCAGGGGACACCTGTTCACCCGGCGCGGGGCCTGGTGGCACACCAGGATGTGTCAGCGCAACGAGAAGGAATGGACCTCATGCAGCACATCGACAACGGCGTCCCCGCCAACTCCCTGGCCGGCGTGGAGTGGAAGAAGAGTCATCACAGCAACCCCAGTGGAAACTGCGTGGAGATGGCACTGCTGCCCGGCGGCGAAGTGGCCGTACGCAACTCCAGGTTCCCCGAAGGCCCTGCCCTCGTGTACACGGGCGACGAGGTGCGCGCGTTCCTCGCGGGCGTGAGGGACGGCGACTTCGACACCATGGCCGGCTGAATTCGCGGCAGGGAGGGCCGAAAAGGCACGGCAGTCTCGCATCGGCCGGACCTTCTTGGGGCTCCTGATGGCACACTGGCGTCAAGACGCCCGTCCTCAGGAGTCCGCATGCCCGGCATCGAACCGCTTCAGCCGTCACGGAGGCCGATCCTCGCCCCGGCCGCGGGGGCGAGTCCCACCGCGTTGCGCCTGGTTCTGGGCGCGCAGCTGCGGCGGATGCGTGGCGAGGCCGGCATCACCCCCGACGTCGCCGCCGACCGGATCCGGTGCTCGACGGCGAAGATCAGCCGGATGGAGACCGGGCACTCCCCGTGCAAGGAGCGCGACGCCGCCGATCTCCTCGCGCTCTACGGCGTGACGGACCCCACCAGGACGGCGGAGTTCATCGATCTGGTGCGCAGGGCCGGACAGCGTGGATGGTGGCGGAACTACGCCGACGTCCTGCCGGACTGGTTCGAACCCCTGGTCGGCCTGGAGGAGGCCGCCGCGTCCATCCGAACGTACGAGGGACATTACGTTCCGGGGCTTCTGCAGACAGCCGACTACGCCTATGCGGTGGTGCGTTCCGGACACACCCTGGAATCGGAGGAGATCACCCGGCGTCGGGTCGAACTGCGGCTCAGACGACAGCAGTTGCTGCAGCGAGCCGACGCGCCGAAGCTCTGGGTCCTGCTGGACGAGGCTGTGCTGATGCGCCCGACGGGCGGGGCCTCTGTGATGCGTGAACAGCTCGTCCATCTGCTGGAGATGACTCAGCTGCCTCACGTGATCGTGCAGGTGGCCCCCTTCGAGGTGACCGCCCACACGTCTCCGGGCAACGCCATCACATATCTGCGGTTCGCGATGGAAGGGCTCCCCGATGTCGCGTACATCGAGCACCTGACCAACGCCACGTCCGTGAACAAGCAGGAGAGCACGGACGAGTACCGGTGGATCCTCGACTCGCTCAGCGCCCAGTCGCCGAGCCCGGCCGGGAGCAGGGATCTGCTGAGGCAGGCACTCGAGCGCTACAGCTGAGCGCCCGCCCCGTCACCACTGACCGGCCGTCACGCGGCCCCCGTCACCACTGATCCGCCGTCACACGGCCCGTCACCACTTGCGGCCGACGCCGCCGAACTCGATCCACTCCTGGGTCTCCTGCTTCGGCGCCAGATCCGAGTCCGGCCGCCACGTCGACACCTCCACAAGGCCCGGCTCCAGCACGTCGAGGCCCTCCAGGAAGCCGTGTACATCAGCCTGCTGACGCACCCGCCCCCACTGGTTGCCGGTGCTCTTCGCCATGAAGTCCGTGACGAAGTCGCGGGTTGCCGCGTCCTCGCTCACGAGCTGACACACCACGAGGAAACTCCCCGGAGCCAGGCGGGACGCCACCCGGCGTACAAGACCCGCGGGGTCGTCCTTGTCCGGGATGCAGTGCAGTACGGACACGAACAGGGCGGCCACCGGCTCGTCGAAGTCGATGAGCCGTTCCACCTCCGGGTGGCCGAAGATCCCCTCGGTGTCCCGCATGTCCGCCTGGATGACGGCGGTCCTGTCGTTCTCCTCGAGTATGGCCTTGCCGTGTGCCAGGACGATGGGGTCGTTGTCGATGTAGGCGACCCGGGCGCCGGGGTCCACGAGCTGGGCGACCTGATGGACGTTGTCCTGGGTCGGCAGACCGGATCCGTGATCGATGAACTGGCGTATCCCGTACTCGGAGGCCAGGTGGTGCACGACACGCCGCAGGAACCTCCGGTTGTTCACCGCCAGGACCTTGGTGCTCGGCACATGCTCCAGAAGCTGCTCACATGCGACCCGGTCGGCGGGGTAGTTGTCCTTGCCGCCCAGGTAGTAGTCGTACATCCGCGCGACGCTCGGCACGTTCACGTCGATGTTCTTCGGAATGGAGGTGTCCCCGTTGCTCATCCAGCCCCTCGCGGTTCAAAGAGAGTGAAGTCGGTGTGGGGTCATGCTAGGGATCTCGCCGGGTGGCTGACAGTCCTCGGGCGAGTGAGGCAAGGCCGCAGGGTCTTGAACCAGCCACATGGGGCCGGGGGTAGGACACCCTCGCTGACCTGTCTGCTCTCTCGTGTGCGACTTCCTCGGAATGACGGGCCGTCAAGACTGCCTGCTCGGAAGCTTATTGTCACGTGAAAGCCGTGGGCGCGGAACCTGCGCGCGGCTGTGCGGAGTGTGATTCCAACGCGGCCGGAAATCGGCGGAGGAGCCGCCGGCGAACTTCGCCGCGGTGGGTCCGAAAGTGAACGCCCGGACCGCGTCGGGCGATGGCCGATCGGGCCAGGCGGTCTATCGTGGGAGCCATGCCCGCCCCCGAGCTGATCCGCATCGTCTCGCGCGACTCGCCCATGGCCCTGGCCCAGGTCGAGCGCGTCAGGGCCGAGCTTGCGGCCCTCCACCCCGCCACCGTCACCGAGGTCGTCCCCGTCAGAACCACGGGCGACAAGTGGATGGGGGATCTCTCGAAGGTCGAAGGCAAGGGTGCCTTCACCAAGGAGGTCGACGCCGCTCTGCTCGCCGGGGACGCGGACCTGGCCGTCCACTGCGTCAAGGACATCCCCGCCGACCGCCCGCTGCCCGTCGGCACGACGTTCGCCGCGTTCCTCGAGCGTGACGACATCCGGGACGCCCTCGTGCACCCGGACGGGCTCACGCTCGACCAGCTCCCGGACGGCACACGTGTCGGCACCTCGTCCGTTCGCAGGACGGCGCAACTCGCCGCCTCGCACCCGCACTTGGACTGCATCCCCTTCCGGGGCAACGCCAACCGGCGACTGGCGAAACTGGCCGCTGGTGAGGCCGACGCGCTGCTCCTGGCCGTGGCGGGTCTCCGCCGCATCGGCCGCCCGGACGTGATCAGCGACATCCTCGCCCCGGAGACGATGTGCCCCCCGATCGGCGCGGGAGTCCTCGCCCTGCAGTGCCGCGAGGACGACACGACGACCATCGACGCCGTGAGTGCGCTCAACCACCCGGGGACCTACCGGGAGATCACGGCCGAGCGCATGTTCCTCCATGTCCTGCAGGGGCACTGCAACTCCCCGATCGCCGGGTACGCCACCTCCCACCGCAACGGAGACCTCTCCCTGCGCGCCTGCGTGTTCACTCCCGACGGCAAGACGGTCCTCAACGCACACGAGTGGGCCGGCCCGCTCGACCCCGCCACCCTCGGCACCTCGGTGGCCGTCACCCTGCTGCGCCAGGGCGCACGTGAGCTGATCGACTCCATCGCCCACTGAACCCGCCGCGCCAGGAGGCGTGCGCGGATGACGGCAGGCCGGGCCGGCGGTGCGTCGAGACGGCTGTGCGTTCGAGACGGAAGTGTGGACCGTTGGCCACGCGCTGCTGAAGAGTAAAGCAACCTCAACTGCGCTTGCTGCCGGGGAAATTGCTTCTGGTTGCCAAAAGCCACGTCATGTTCAGCCTGGTTGGGTGCGTCGAACGCCGTCGGGATTCCGCGGAAGGGGATTCGGCGGGCCGCTCCGTCCGCACCGTCTCCTTCCACCGGGCCCGTGTCCTGCGACGCCGTGCGAGCACCTGATCCCTCGGCCGCAGGCTGCAACCCGCGGCGTTCGAAGACACCCGATTGCGCGCCGGATGTGCCCGTCCGGCTGCCGAGCGGCTCAGGAACGCGGATCCTGGGAGGCAGTGTCACCCCCGGGAGGCGCCACGCCGCGTGCCGCATCCGTTGTACCAGAGGAGACCCCATGCCCCGGTTCGAGGCGACGGTCGACATCGACCGTCCCGTCGCAGAGGTTTTCGCCTTCCTCGCGGACGGTGAGAACGACAGGAAGTTCAGCCCACGTGTCCAGAACATCTCCAAGACGCCGGCGGGTCCGACAGCGGTGGGGACCGTGTTCCGCAGCACGGTGAAGGACGCCGGCATGACGACACGGCGTGAATTCCGGATCAGTGAACTCGTCGCCCCGACTCGCATCCGCTGGAACGAAGTGTCGACCAACCTCGTGACCGCTCGCGAAGGCGGCTATGACCTGGAGTCCCTTGCAGATGGTCGAACGAAAGTGCGTATCTTCAATGACCTGGAGGGTCACCGGCTGGGCAAGCTCCTCGTCGGGCTCGCTGTAGCCGCCGCACGGAAGGACGCCCCGGCCTTCGGGCAACGGATCAAGGCCGCGGTGGAGGCCTCCTGACAGAGGCCCCGCCGGAGCGGCGACGGGTACTGCTCCGTCGCACCAGGCCGCGTAGGGTCGGGACCATGGTGCACGTACTGAGCAGCAGGGTATTGCTGAGGCCCGGTGACCCGGAGGCCTCCCGGGACTTCTACGGACGGACACTCGGACTGCCCGTCTACCGAGAGTTCGGCACCGGCCCCGACCGCGGAACGGTGTACTTCCTCGGCGGCGGCTTCCTCGAGGTGTCCGGGCGCTCGGATGTACCACCGACCGAGAGTCTGCGGCTCTGGATGCAGGTGGCCGACTGTGCGGCGGCACACGAGGAGGTGTCGGCCCGGGGGGCACGCGTCCTCCGTCCGCCGCTCCAGGAACCCTGGGGTCTGATCGAGATGTGGATCGCCGACCCGGACGGCCACCGCATCGTGCTGACGGAGGTACCCGCCGACCATCCGCTCCGCTACCGCCCCTGAGTGTCGAGAGCGGTGAGCGCGACGCGAGCCGCCTGCGCGACGAGAGCGTCCTGTGGCTCCGCTCCCTGGACATCGCGACGGGAGAGTACGGCGATGGTGATCGGCGCGGAGTCCGGCGGCCATACGACTGCGATGTCGTTGCGGGTGCCGTAGCCGCCCGTGCCGGTCTTGTCGCCCACCACCCAGCCGGCCGGGGCGCCCGCACGGATGAGTGCGTCGCCTGTGGTGTTGCGCTTGAGCCAGTCGGTCAGCACGGCCCGCTTGTCCGCACCGAGGGCATTACCGAGCACGTACGCGCGCAGATCGACGGCCAGGGCCCGAGGCGTGCTGGTGTCGCGGGGATCACCGGGCGAAGCCTCGCTGAGATCGGTCTCGTACCGGTCGCACCGGGTGATGCGGTCGCCGAGGGCAGCGAGCGCGTCCTGCAGCCCGCGGGGGCCACCGAGCTGGTGGAAGAGGAGATTGGCTGCGGTGTTGTCGCTGTAACGGACGGCGGCGTCGCACAGTTCGCGCAGAGTGAGGCCCGTGTCCACGTGCTGCTCGGTGATCGGGGAGTTGGCGACGAGATCACCAGGGCCGTACCGTACGCGCCGGCCGAGCCGCTGGAGCGTGTGCGCGTCCAGCAGTGCTCCCGCCAGCAGGGCTTTGCAGGTCGAGGCGTAGGCGAAGCGCTCGTCGGGGCGGTGGGTGACGGAGAGACCGCTCCCGGTGTCGACCGCGTACACGCCCAGCCGAGCGTCGAACTTGCGCTCCAGCTCCTGGAACGCGCGTCCCGTCCGGTGCGCGGTCTCTTCGGCCCTGGAGGGTGCTTTTCCGGAGGGGGCGGGTGGTGCTGCGGTCGGCGCGGTCGTGTCGCACGCGGCGAGCGGGAGGGCTGAGAGGCCGGCCAGCGCGGAGAGCGCGGCACGGCGGGGGAGAGGGGTGGGCACGTGGGCGGCGACTTCCTGCGTCCGAGGGGGTGGGGGAGCAGCCGCCCGCGGATCCGCCCCTAACGGTCGGGCGTTCGGTGCGTAGCGGGCGGCCGGCAGGGTTCTGGCACCCCAGACTAGGGCGGGCACTTCCCCTCTCTGCGGACATGCCGACATGTCGGCCGTGTCGTCACGGGGAGCGGACGCCGGGCGGCGATGACGCAGGGGCAACGCCACACGCGTCCCCCTGCGCCGGACCGGCCGGTGGAACCGGGTGCTCCGGCCGGTTGGAAGACGTCAGGTCAGCAGGCCGGACGCGGCCCCGCCGAGTCGTGGCGGAGAGGAGCCTGAGGACTCAGACGTATCCGTGTGAGCCCGTCCTCGCCGGTGGGACCGGAGCCGGACTTGTCGACGACGTAGGCGGTGCTGCCGCCGGTCATCCTGACGTGGTTGGGGTACGCATCGGTCGTCACGGTCTCCACGACCCTCCCCGCGCGCGGATCGACCACCGACAGGCTTCCGGCCAGCCGGTTGGCGACCAGGGCATGGCCCGAGCACGCGTCGACGGCCACGGACTTCGCCCCCGCACCCGTCGCCACCGACTTGGTGACGGTGCCCCTTCGCAGGTCGACCACCGACATCGTTCCCGAAGCCTGGTCGGCGGTGTACGCGGTGCGCCCGTCGGTGGAGAGCGCGATCGAGAGCGGCCCCTCGCCCGTGGGGATGAGGCGCGGGGCCCTTGAACCGGGAGCGACCTCGATGATCTGGTTGTTGGTGAAGTCTGCGGCGTAGACCGCACCGGTCCGTTCGTTCACCGCCAGTCCTGTCGGCCCGCTCCCCTCGACGGCGACACGCCTGATCTCCTTCAGGGTGCGGCTGTCGAAGGCCACGAGAGCGCCGTCGCTGAAGGCACTCGCCCACACGACGTCGCGCTTCTCGTCCACGACGACCTCGCGGGAGTGATTCACGTTCAGCCGGGTGGCGAGATGCCTGCCCGTCTTCTGGCTGTAGACAGCGACCGAGTTGTTCCGGGTGTTGGTGACCCAGAGGGTGTTGTGTTCGTCGTCGACGTCGATGCCGTAGACGGCTTCGACCGTGCCGTTCGTGGGGGGCGTGTAGGCCGCTTCCACCTCGAGGGTGTCGGGGTCGATCCGCAGCAACTGGGAAGCCGTGACCGGGGCGGGCGGCTGCCCCACGGAGGCGGTGGCCCAGAGCACGTCGTTGCGTTCGGAGTACGCGGACTGGTAGAGGCCCTGTGCGAGCGGCACCGACGTCACGTGCGAGCCGGGCGGTGTCCCGGTACCCGCCGTGGCGGTCCCGGTCAGCGCGAGAGCGCTGCCGAAGGCGAGCGCGACGGCGGTCGCGGCTACGCGGCGGACACGGCGATTGAGCGAGGCCATGTGTGCTGTTCTCCCTGGACGCGCGCCTCCGGAGAGGCGCCCGCGGTATCGGGCGGGGGTCGGCCCGCGCCCTTGTGTCCACTGTCGGTCGGCTGCCCGAGGCTCTCGGAGTCCGGAGAAGGGGCGCGCGCCGGCTGACGTGCCTTCAGCGCGCAGGAATCGTCTGCAACTCCATGCCTCAGGTAAAAGTTAGGTAACCCTAAGCTAAGTTTTACCCAAAGGGCAACCGTGAGGGGTCGGCGACAGCGTGGGCTCGGCCGCGGTTTTCTCCACCGTGAGTCTTGCCTCTCCTCGGCGGTAGCGGTACGGGGCCGAGGAGGGCTCACTCCTGCCTGAGGTTCCCACGGATCGTCAAGCCGGCCCGCGAGTCCATAGGATGCGTTCATGGCTCGGTTTGATCAGGTGAAGGCGACGTTCTGGGGCGAGGGCCGGTACGGGGTTCAGCCACCGTTGACAGACTCGGTCGTTCAGGATGCCGAGCGTCAGCTCGGCGTCCGTCTGCCGGCCTCGTTGCTGGAGGTGCTGCGGATCCAGAACGGCGGCCTGGTCGCGGATCCATGGAACGCGTTCCCGACGGACGTGCCGACGTCCTGGAGCGAGAACCATGTTCCGCTCGACGACATGATGGGCATCGGACGTCACGAGGGCCAGCTGTCCTTGCTGGACTCGGCCTATCTGGTTGAGGAGTGGGGTCTTCCCTCGCCTCTTGTTCTGCTCTCCGGTGATGGTCACTGCTGGATCGCTCTCGACTACCGGACAGGTGGAGAGCGCGGCGAACCGTCCGTGACGTGGTTCGACGTGGACGGCGGCACGGAGCTCCCGCTGGCGACGGACTTCACGACGTTTGTCGAGCGGCTCACCGCGGCTGATTCGTTCGACCTCCATGACGCGGACGGACGCCGATCAGGGTCCTGATCTGGCTCCGGTCCCACCTGCCGTGTCCAGGCTGCTCGCGGTCCTGCGGCGTCTCGGGCAGCGCATGATGCCCTTGGTGGAGATGCGCTCGGCGGTGGTGCCGGGCAACGTGGTCCCATGTTCCTTCGTCGCAGGCGTGGCGGCCCCCGGTACGGCATGATGAGGTCATGCGGACGCGATCTGTGCTCATCTACGACGGAGACTGCGCCTTCTGCACCTCCTCCGTGACGTTCGCCGAACAGTATGTCCGGCCGCGCTGCGAGGCCACTCCATGGCAGTTCGCGGATCTCGACTCCCTCGGTACCACACGAGAACGAGCGGAGTACGAACTGTTGTGGATCACGCCGACCGGAGTGATCTACGGAGGTGCTCAGGCCGTCGCCAAGCTGCTGTTGACCGCGGGAAGAGGTTGGGCTGTCCTGGGAGCGCTGCTCACCCTGCCTCCCCTTCGCTGGATCGCTCACGGCGTCTACCGGCTCGTCGCGAACAACCGCGAGCGGATGCCGGGCGGAACGCCGGCCTGCGCGCTGCCCGCAGACCGTCGGCCGAGCACCCGGACGGCCTCGGGGGAAACCGCGCGCTGAGAGCAGACATCCCGACTGCGACGGGGGCGGGCTGCGTGCCCGGTACGCTCCCTGCGCGTGTGCGGTGATCGATCACAGATGACGCGGCGACGAAGTGGATTGCCTAAAGGCGGTCCAACAGGCCGCGCAGGCAACACGATTGGGTTGGGCAGCCATCGCCGGCACGACAGCTCTCCTCGCCACGTCTGTGGTGGCGCTGGTCGGCGGCGGCCAGGTCGTTGCGTTCGCCCTTGGATACGCCGCAGTTCACATGGACTGAAGCCCGCAACTGCTGGTCAGCTCCGACGGTGGACGTTCCGCGTTCGGCAGTCGGCCGAAGACGAGCTCGACATCCTTGTCCGAGCGCAGTCGCATGACGGCGGCCCGCTGGCGGGCGTCACCGTCGTGCACGGC
>NZ_JBHWZS010000290.1:0-10954 GCF_042728155.1 Streptomyces sp. NPDC060209 | reverse complement strand
CGCACGGGTGGTCCGGGGCTTCGTCGTACGGGTCAGCTCACTTCTTGCGGCCGCGCTTCTCGCGCACCCGCACCGAGATGTGCAGCGGCGTGCCCTCGAAGCCGAACTCCTCGCGCAGACGGCGTTCGACGAAGCGGCGGTAGCCGTGCTCCAGGAAGCCGGACGCGAAGAGCACGAAGCGCGGGGGCTTGATGCCCGCCTGGGTGCCGAACAGGATGCGGGGCTGCTTGCCACCGCGCACCGGGTGCGGGTGGGAGGCGACGATCTCACCGAGGAAGGCGTTCAGCCTGCCGGTGGGGACACGGGTCTCCCAGCCCTCGATCGCGGTCTCGATCGCCGGGACCAGCTTCTCCATGTGGCGGCCGGTCACAGCCGACACGTTGACGCGCGGAGCCCAGGCGACCTGCGCGAGCTCCGTGTCGATCTCACGCTCCAGGTAGTAGCGACGCTCCTCGTCGAGGGTGTCCCACTTGTTGAAGGCGAGCACGATCGCACGGCCGGCTTCCACGGCCATGGTGACGATGCGCTGGTCCTGCACGCTGATCGACTCGCTGGAGTCGATCAGGATGACGGCGACCTCGGCCTTCTCCACGGCGGCCGCGGTACGCAGCGAGGCGTAGTAGTCCGCGCCTTCCTGGAGGTGGACCTTCCGGCGGATGCCGGCCGTGTCGATGAACTTCCAGGTGATGCCGCCGAGCTCGATCAGCTCGTCGACCGGGTCACGGGTGGTGCCGGCGAGTTCGTTGACGACGACGCGGTCCTCGTTGGCGACCTTGTTCAGCAGCGAGGACTTGCCGACGTTCGGACGGCCGATGAGCGCGATGCGGCGCGGGCCTCCGAGTGCGTTGCCGAACGTCTGGGCCGGGGCCTCGGGCAGCGCCTCCAGCACGGCGTCGAGCATGTCGCCGGTGCCGCGGCCGTGCAGGGAGGAAACCGGGTGGGGCTGGCCGAGACCGAGCGACCAGAGCGCGGTGGCGTCCGCCTCGCCGCTCTGTCCGTCGACCTTGTTGGCACACAGGACGACGGGCTTCTTGGCCTTGCGCAGGAGCCTGACGACGGCCTCGTCGGTGTCGGTCGCGCCGACCGTCGCGTCGACGACGAAGACGACCGCGTCGGCCGTCGAGATCGCAAACTCGGCCTGGGCGGCGACGGAGGCGTCGAGGCCCAGCACGTCCTGCTCCCAGCCGCCGGTGTCGACGAGCTTGAAGCGGCGGCCGGCCCATTCGGCCTCGTAGCTGACCCGGTCACGGGTGACGCCCGGCTTGTCCTGGACGACGGCCTCGCGGCGGCCGAGGATGCGGTTCACCAGGGTCGACTTGCCCACGTTCGGGCGGCCGACGACGGCGAGCACAGGAAGCGGCCCGTGACCGGCCTCACCGATCGCGCCCTCGACGTCCTCGAGGTCGAACCCCTCCTGCGCGGCGAGCTCCATGAACTCCGCGTACTCGGCATCGCCAAGTGCTCCGTGCTCGTGGTCCGAGCCGCCGGAGTGAATCTGGTCGTTCATGAAGTCCGTTCCTCTTTGCATCATCATCGATGGGCCACGATCGCGCGGCCCACTACTCAAGTGTCACAGGCGTCCGGTGAGACGCCTGGCGTTCTTCAGGTGAGCGGTCAGCTCGCCCTGGATACGCAGCGTCGCCTCGTCCAGCGCCTTCCTGGTCCGCCGCCCACTGCCGTCACCGGCCTGGAAGGCGCCGCCGAAGACGACGTCGACCCGGCTGCGCAGCGGAGGCAGTGCCGATATCAACCGTCCACGTCGTTCTGTGCTTCCCAGAACCGCGACGGGAACGATCGGCGCCCCGCCGCGCACCGCGAAGTACGCGAGCCCCGCGCGCAGGGAGGCGAAGTCCCCTTCGCCCCTGGTGCCCTCGGGAAAGATCCCGAGGACCCCGCCGTCGTCCAGCACGCCGAGTGCCTGCGTGATGGCGTTGCGGTCGACGGTCGTACGGTCCACCTTCAGCTGCCCGATTCCGCGCAGGAACGGGTCGAGGGGACCGACGAACGCCTCCTTCTTGATCAGGAAGTGGACGGGCCGGGGTGCGGTGCCCATCAGCATCGGTCCGTCGATGTTGTGCGCGTGGTTCACCGCGAGTATGACGGGTCCCGTGGTGGGGACGCGCCACGCTCCGAGCACACGGGGCTTGAACAGCCCGTACATGAGCCCGATGCCGATCCCGCGCCCGACGGCCGCTCCGCGCAGCGTCGGCGCGGCGGTGGCTTCGGTCACTTGGCGGCCTGCTTCTCCCCGACGAGGGTGACGACGCACTCGATGACCTGCGTGAGGGTCAGGTCGGTGGTGTCCACCTCGACGGCGTCCCCGGCCTTGGCCAGCGGCGAGGTCTTGCGGCCGGAGTCGGCGGCGTCCCGCTTGATCAGCGCCTCCCGGGTGGCGGTGAGGTCGGAGCCCTTGACCTCACCGCTGCGGCGGGCGGCGCGCGCTTCGGGGGAGGCGGTCAGGAAGATCTTGATGTCGGCGTCGGGCAGCACGGTCGTGCCGATGTCGCGGCCCTCGACGACGATGCCGCGCTCGGCCTCCGTGGCGATGGAGCGCTGCAGCTCGGTGATCAGGGCGCGCACCTCGGGCACGGCGCTGACGGCGCTGACCTTGGAGGTGACCTCCTGGGTACGGATCGGGCCCGAGGCGTCCTCGCCGTCGACGGTGATCGTCGGGGCGGACGGGTCCGTGCCGGAGACGATGACCGGCTTGGCGGCGGCCGTGGCGATCTCGGCCGCGTTCTGTACGTCGATGCCGTTGTTCAGCATCCACCACGTGATGGCCCGGTACTGGGCGCCGGTGTCCAGGTAGCTCAGGCCGAGCTGGGCGGCGACGGCCTTGGAGGTGCTCGACTTGCCTGTGCCGGAGGGGCCGTCGATGGCGACGATCACTGCGGCCGGGGCGGTCCGGGCGGCGGCGCTTACGGTTTCCACGGTGGTGGACACCTTCCTGGTACACGGGGGCGGGCGGAGCGGGGCAGGGCAGACCGGGGCGCCCTCCCCACAAGGTTACCGAGTGCGCGAAGCGGCTTTGTACCCCTGTCTCCGGGGCCCGCCCCCGGGGCCCGTTACGGGCGGATCGACCAGCCGCGCTCGCTGAGGGCCGCGCCCAGCGCGGGTGCGGCGCTCGGCTCGACCATCAGCTGGACCAGTCCGGCCTGCTGACCGGTGGCGTGCTCGATGCGTACGTCCTCGATGTTGACGCCCGCCCGCCCCGCGTCGGCGAAGATGCTCGCCAGCTCGCCCGGCCGGTCGCTGATGAGCACGGCGACGATCTCGTACGAGGCCGGGGCCGCCCCGTGCTTGCCGGGGACCCTGACCCGGCCGGCGTTGCCGCGGCGCAGGACGTCCTCGATGCCCTCGGTGCCCGCACGTCGCTTGTCCTCGTCGGCGGACTGCAGACCGCGCAGCGCCCGGACCGTCTCGTCCAGGTCGGCGGCGACGCCCGCCAGCACGTCGGCGACGGGGCCGGGGTTGGCGGAGAGGATCTCCACCCACATCCGGGGGTCGGAGGCCGCGATGCGGGTGACGTCCCTGATCCCCTGGCCGCACAGGCGTACGGCGGTCTCGTCGGCCTCCTCCAGGCGGGCGGCGACCATCGAGGAGATCAGCTGCGGGGTGTGGGAGACCAGGGCGACGGCACGGTCGTGGGCGTCGGCGTCCATCACGACGGGGACTGCGCGGCAGAGCGCGACCAGTTCCAGGGCGAGGTTGAGGACCTCGGTGTCGGTGTCCCGCGTCGGCGTGAGGACCCAGGGACGGCCCTCGAAGAGGTCGGCGGTGGCCGCGAGGGGCCCGGAGCGCTCCTTGCCGGCCATGGGGTGCGTACCGATGTACGGCGTGAGGTCGACGCCGAGCGCTTCCAGCTCGCGGCGCGGGCCGCCCTTGACGCTGGCGACGTCGAGGTAGGCCCGGGCGATCCCTTCACTCATGGCCGTGGCGAGCACCGCGGCGGTGTGGGCGGGCGGTACGGCGATGATCGCCAGGTCGACGGGGCCCTCGGGAGCCTCGTCCGTCCCGGCGCCCAGTGCGGCGGCGGTGTGTGCCGAGGACGGGTCACGGTCCACGAGGTGCACCTGGACACCGCGCCCCGCGAGGGCGAGGGCGGCGGAGGTGCCGACCAGGCCGGTTCCGATGACGAGGGCTGTTCTCACTGGGCGATGTCCTTGCGGAGGGCGCCGGTGGCGCCGAGGTAGACGTGGCTGATCTCTGCCTTGGAGAGATACGTCTCCACGTGGGCCAGTATGCGGACCACCCGGGGCATGGCCCCGGCGATGTCGAGTTCCTGGGCGCAGATCAGCGGTACGTCGACGATGCCGAGGCCCCGGGCGGCGGCCGCCGGGAAGTCGCTGTGCAGGTCGGGGGTGGCCGTGAACCACACGCTGATCAGGTCGTCCGCGACGATCTGGTTGCGCTCCAGGACGGCGGTGAGCAGTTCGCTCACCCGCTCGTCCATGTGCCCGGCTTCGTCCCGGTCCAGCTGGACGGCTCCACGGACTGCTCGTACCGCCACGTCGTACCCCTCGTCGCCTCGTGCTGTGTGCCCTTTCAGCCTAGAGGTGCGGCGACGGCGCCGGTCACGGTGCTCTGTCCGTGAGACGCGGCGAAGGGCACGGCGCTCCGGCGACACCCGGTCGGGCGCACGCACCGCCGGGTTGCGCGCCCCGGGCGCCGGGCGGGGTCACGATGCCTGTCATCGGCCATATGTATCGATCACCCCGCGAGGAGAGCCATGAACGCACGGCGAAGGACGGTCCTGACGGCGGGAGCCGCCGCACTGGTGACCGGCTGCGGTTCGTCCGACGGGGACGGAGGCGGGGATGAGGAGAGCTCCCCGCCCGCCTCCGGGGACGCTGAGCTGACGAAGACCTCCGATGTCCCGGCCGGCGGCGGCACGATCTTCAAGGACCGCAAGATCGTGGTGACCCAGCCGACCGCCGGCGAGTTCAAGGCCTTCTCCGCGGTGTGCACCCACGCGGGCTGCATCGTCGCCACGGTCGCCGACGGCACGATCGACTGCGCGTGCCACGGCAGCCGGTTCAGCATCAAGGACGGCGCGGTGGAGAACGGCCCGGCGACGCGTCCGCTGCCCGCCGAGCGGATCACCGTCGAGGGCGACAGCATCCGGCTCGGGTAGGACGCGTACGCTCGCGCGCATGATCACCTCTGACGGCGCGCGGCTCGTGCGGGATCACACCGTCTACTCCTGTGTGATGGGCTCCCGCGCCTTCGGACTGGCCACGGACGACAGCGACACGGACCGGCGCGGGGTGTTCCTCGCGCCCACCCCGCTGTTCTGGGGCTTCACGAAGCCGCCGGCCCATGTGGAGGGGCCGGCGGACGAGCAGTTCTCCTGGGAGCTGGAGCGCTTCTGCGAGCTGGCACTGCGGGCGAACCCCAATGTGCTGGAGTGCCTGCACTCCCCGCTCGTGGAGCGGATCGACGCCACGGGCCGGGAGCTCCTCGGCCTGCGCGGGGCCTTCCTGTCCCGGCGGGCCCACGGGACGTTCGTACGCTACGCCCTGGGCCAGCGGCGGAAGCTGGAGGCCGATGTCCGTGTGCACGGCGCTCCGCGCTGGAAGCACGCCATGCACCTGCTGCGGCTGCTGGCGTCCTGCCGGGACCTGCTGAGGACGGGCGAGCTGCGGATCGAGGCCGGGGACGCGCGCGAGGGTCTGCTGGCGGTGAAGCGGGGAGAGGTCCCGTGGACCGAGGTGGAACGCCGGATGACGCGCCTGGCCGAGGAGAACGACGAGGCGGTCTCCCGCTCCCCGCTGCCGCCGGAGCCCGACCGGGAGCGCGTGGAGGCGTTCCTGGTGCGGACCAGGCGGGCGTCGGCGGCGGGCGGGACGGCTTGAACCACCGGTGGGGATGGTCCTCGGACCAGGTCAGCGTGGCCCTCGTGCCAGGACGGCGAACCGGCCGCGGATCTCCTCTCCTCCCGGCAGGCTCCACCCGGCGGTGACGTGCCCCAGGACATCGGCATCGGCATCGGCATCACCGGCCCCGGAGTCCTCCGGCAGCAGGACACGCCGCACCTCGAGGGTGACCGGTGCCGCGGCCCCCTCACCCGCCTCCGTGTCCAGCACGACGGCGGTGCTGTGCTTCCCCTCGTGGACGGGAACGGACGCGTCCACCGCCGTCGGCCCTGCCGGGGCCGGGCTGACGGCGACGGACGGGTCGGGGGTGTCGCTCAGGCTCTGGGCCTGCGGCTCGGTCTGCCCGTGGAGCAGCGCGAGCAACTGGGCGACCAGGACCGGGTCGTGCGCGCCGTCGTACACCCAGCGCCGCCCCAGCACCCCGTGTTCGGACGTTCCGACGAGCGCCTCACCGGCTCCGTCGAGCGGTGCCCCTCGGTAGGTGACCGGTACGTGGTACGCGACGGGGCCGTCGCCGGACGTGTCGGTGACGACCATGAACTCGATCCCCACGTCGCCCTCGGGATCGTCGAGCCGGAACCCTCCGGCGCGGGTCAGTTCCGGCGCGCCCGTCCCCCTGTACCAGGGCCGGCTGGGGAGCCAGGCGGCGAGGAGCTGCAGTTTGCCCGGTTCCATGGTCGTTCTGTGGATGACAGCCATGACGGGTGAACTCCTACGCGCTCCGGCCGGTTCCCCGCGGGCCGTCGTGCCGGGCGAGCCGGGCCCGGACGACGAGGTCGTGCAGCGCGTCGAACCCTGAGGGCCTTTCGGGCAGCCGGGACCTCGCCTGCGCGTCGTCGAGGACACCGTGCAGCGCCTCCGCCTCCCGCGCCGCCGCGGCACGGTCCACCGTGTCCGCCGCTCCGTGCTCCGCCTCGGCCTTCGCCTCGATCAGCGCGGGCAGGAACGACGGACCGGGCATCTCCCCCAGCAGTGTCAGCAGATGAGCCGTGAGCGGTCCGCCACGCATCAGGTGGATGCCGGTGAGCAGGGCACGGAACGTGTAGAGCAGCGGTTTCAGCTCTCCGGTCTTCTCGAACAGCCGCCACTGGGTTCCGGCGAACCCGCGGTAGTGGTGGGCGTGGTTGCGGGTCAGCACGGACGGTGCGAGCGCCACCAGTTCCGCGTGGAGGCCGCTCGTGTGCACCACCAGCGGGGACAACAGCTGCTCCAGCACGTAGCCGTTGGGTTTCAGCATGAGCCGGACGAACTTACGGAGATCGTGGGTGACGAGGTCCATCTCGACCCCGTCGTGGTCCCACATCCGTGACCGTGTCTCCTCCGGCTCACGGAGGCCGACGAGATCCTCCGCGGGCAGGACGTGGACCCCCCGCAGGTCCACGTCCGAATCCCGCGAGGGGAAGCCGTACAGGTGTGCGCCCGAGACCGTGGCGAAGAGGAGCGGGCAGGGCTCCTCGGCGAGTATCGGGGTCAGGTCGGTGACCGGCAGCCCGGCCCGGCGCAGGAGCGTCGTATCGCTGTGCATGGATCAAGCGTCCCAGAGCGCGGCCAGCGACAGCAGGTCGCTGCGGTACTCGATGCGTTCCGACCACTCCTTGGGCCAGGCGCCCGCCCCCAGGTGCGCTCCCGCAAGCGCGCCCGTGAGGCAGCCGAGGGAGTCGGAGTCGCCTCGCGTGCAGGCGGCCCGGCGCAGGGCGGTGACCGGTTCCTCGGGGAAGAGCAGGAAGCAGTGCAGGGCCGTCGCGAGGGCCTCCTCGGCGATCCAGCCGTCGCCGGTGGCCTCGCAGGGGTCGGTCTCGGGGGACGGGTTCCGCAGGGCGTCCTGGACCCGGGCGAGGGCGGTGAGGCACTCGTCCCAGCCACGCCGGATGTACGCCTCGGGCGAGGCGTCGCCCGCGTACCGCCAGAGGTCACCGAGCCAGCGCGCCGGGTAGCGGCTGCCGTTCTCGTAGGCGTAGCTGCGCAACTGGCCGACCAGGCCCATCGGTTCGGCCCCCTGTGCCAGCAGGAACACCGCGCGGGCCATCAGGTCGGATGCGGCCAGCGCGGTGGGGTGACCGTGGGTCAGTGCGGCCTGGAGCTGAGCGGCACCGGAACGCTGTTCCTCACTGAGTCCGGGTACGAGGCCGACGGGTGCGACCCGCATGTTGGCACCGCAGCCCTTGGAACCGGTCTGGCTGGCCTCCTGCCAGGGCCGCTCCTCCTCGAGCATGCGGCAGGCCGTCATGCAGGTGCGGCCGGGGGCACGGTTGTTGTCCGGGGAGCGGTACCAGCGGACGAACTCCTCCCGGACCGGCCCCACCAGGCGCTCCGGGGTGAGCAGGCCCCGGTCCATGGCGGTGCGGATGCCGCGACCGAGGGCGAGCGTCATCTGGGTGTCGTCGGTGACGAACGCGGGCTTCGGCAGCTGCATCCGGCGCCAGGGCCCGCACTTCGCGAGGATCGCGGGGACGTTGTTGAACTCGGTCGGGAAGCCCAGCGCGTCGCCGAGCGCGAGCCCGGTCAGCGCGCCCGTGGCCGCTTGTTTGGTGAGAATCCTTGTCGGGATCATGATGTCCGTCCTTCAGGGCGTCCTTCCGGGCGCAGCAATGGAGGGTGCAGGGCGGTGGCGGCACCCGCCCGGTAGAGAGCGGCCGGTTTTCCCCGTCCGCCGGTGCGGCGCGGCGGTCCGTCCACGGCCTGGACGAAGCCGGGCGTGGTGAGGACCTTGCGCCGGAAGTTGGGCCGGTCCAGCTCGACGCCCCAGACGGTCTCGTAGACCTGCTGGAGCTCACCGAGGGTGAACTCGGCGGGGCAGAACGCGGTGGCCAGGCAGGAGTACTCGAGCCTGGCGCCGATCCGGTCGTGCGCGTCGGCCAGGATGCGGTCGTGGTCGAAGGCGAGCGGCCCGGTGCCGCCGGCGTCCCACCACTGCGCGTGGGCCGCGTCCCCGCCGCCCCGGGGTTCGGGGAGGTCGGGCACGAGCGCGGCGTACGCGACGGAGACGACCCGCATCCTGGGGTCGCGGTCCGGGTCGCTGTAGGTGCGCAGCTGTTCGAGGTGGAAGGCGCACACGGATTTCTGGGTGAGGCCGGTCTCCTCGGCGAGCTCGCGGCGGGCCGCCTCCTCGGCCGATTCACGGGGCAGGACGAAGCCGCCGGGCAGCGCCCACCGCCCCTTGTAGGGGGCCTGGCCGCGTTCCACGAGCAGCACGTGGAGCCGTGCTTCGCGGACCGTGAAGACCGCGAGGTCGACGGTGACGGCGAAGGGGACGAAGGCGTGGGGGTCGTACCCCTCGGGGGCGGTGCTCATCGTTTCTCCGGCAGGGGTGCGGTGAAGTTCCAGCCGGCGGCGAGGATCTCGTCCACAGCGGCCACGGCCGTGTCGAGCCGCTCGCTGCGGGACCCGGTGACCTCGATGAACCGCCTTCCGGTCCGCGTGAGTTCGGCGCGGAAGCGGTCCGTCATCCAGGGGCGCAGCTCCTCGCCGTCGCGCAGTCCGTCGTCCTCGAAGGCGACGCCCTCGTGGTCGGTGAGCAGCCAGAGGTGGTGGGTGACCCGGTCGGCGGTCTTCTCGACGAGTGGGTTGCGTCCGCCGATGTAGCGCTCGTGCCAGACGGTGGTGGCGAAGGAGTCGGTGTCGCAGAAGAGCACCGGGGATCCCACCCTCGCGGCGGCCTCCTCCCTGGCGTTCTGGGTCTCCGCTATGAGGGGGAAGTCATCGGTGGTGAAGGTGACGTCCTCCCACTGGGCGCCCGGCCAACCGGCGCGCAGGGCGGCGAGTTTCGTCTCGCTGAACTCCCTCCCGTACTCCGCGACGTACCGTGTCTGCGCCCATGCGCCGCCGCGCCCGCGGTAATGGTCGGCCAGGGCGCGGGCCAGGGTCGTGGTGCCCGTCGACTCGGCGCCCAGGACGACGACGCGGCGGGCGAGCGCGGACCGTACGGGCGGCTCCAGGTAGTCCCAGCAGCGGGCGGGGTCGGCGCGGACCGCGGTGCCCGAGACGGGGAAGAGGGTGCGGCCCGGGTCGACGAGGACGGATTCCGCGCCGAAGCGGCGGGCCAGTTCCTCGCCGTACGACTCCGAGGTGAAGACGGCGTCGACCCGTTCGGGCACCGCCGCGGTGAACACCTCCATGTGGGCGTCCCATACGGCCGCGTCGGCGAGGTCCATGTGGATGTCGTCGACGGCGCCCACCACCCGGACGTCGGGGTGGGCCTCCCGCATCCAGGCGACCCGGTCGGCGAGCGGGACGGATTCGACGGAGGCGGCGCAGACCAGGACCGTGAGCCTCTCGCAGCGGTCCCGTGCGGTGCGGACGAGGTGGTGGTGGCCCGCGTGCGGCGGGTAGAACTTGCCGAGGACCAGTCCGTGTCCGTGGCGCTTCATACCGGCACCACCACGCCTTCGCGCCGGCCGGACGCCATGTCGCGGTTCCAGCTGCGCAGCCCGACGAGGCAGAGCGTGAGGAAGCCGAGGTACAGCAGGGAGGTCAGGTAGAGCTCCTTGTACGCGTACAGCGGGATGTACACCACGTCGGCGGCGATCCACAGCCACCAGGACTCGACGCGCTTGCGGCACTGTCCGTAGGTCGCCATGAGCGACAGCGAGGTGGTCAGGGCGTCCCAGAACGGCACGGTCGAGTCCGTGGCCCGGGACAGCAGCAGGGTGAGGCCGAGGGTCCCCACCGCCCCCGCCGCGAGCAGCCAGCTCCATTCGGTGCGGGTGGTGCTCCGCACCGGCAGGACGGATGTACCTGGTCCACCCCCGTGGGTCCAGGTCCACCAGCCGTACGCGGCGAGGGCGATGAAGACGATCTGCAGGCCGGCGTCGGCGTACAGACCGGACTGGGTGAACAGCAGGATGAAGAACAGGTTGTTGGCGATGCCGATCGGCCAGTTGGCGAGGTGCTGGCGGGCCACGAGCCAGACGCACAGCGCACCACTGCCGAAGCCCAGTACCTCGGTCCAGCTGACCGGGGTGTCCAGGACCGTCACCAGGGGCTGCTGCAGGGGATCGAGTACGTCCGCGAGCGTCACGTCGCCCTCCTTCTTTATAGTCACTATGACTATAAAGAAGAAACGGCGGCCGCAAAAGGCC
>NZ_JBHWZS010000289.1:0-11038 GCF_042728155.1 Streptomyces sp. NPDC060209 | reverse complement strand
GAGCCATGCCTCCCTCCTTCGCCGCCAACGCGGCGAGGTGCGGCACCAGACCCCGCGAGCCCGGCAAGATCCAAACGAGAGTCCTAGGCGCGCCCAGGACTCTCGACCGCCTCACCGGCGAACACGCTACGGATCGGCACCGATGGCCGCGTACGCGCGTCGGACGGGCCTCGGACGGGCGTCGGACGGGCGTCGGACGCACGCGACCACACACGTCCGCCCCGGGGGTGACTGGAGCACCAACCGAGGCCTCGGCAGGGCACCGGACCGCCCCAGGGGCGCGGTGTCCGTGACAGCCCGTCGCTCCGGCTCGCACCACCGGGCCACTTCACCGCCCTTCACGCCTCTCCAAACGTCAGGTAGCCTGACATTCGCATCGGAGCCGACCTCTGGAGGTTCACCATGACCATGGAGTACGCCACCCAGTACCGCACCCGCTCCCAGATCCCCCCGGAACCGGGCAAGCCGTATTTCATCGAGAAGGGCATGGGGGACCGAGCCCATCTCTTCGGAGACCTCGTCACCGTCTACGCCGGCGGGGAGCAGACGGAGAACGCCTTCAACTTCTTCACCGTCGAAGGCGCGAAGGGCGACATCATCCCGGCCCACCTGCATGCGGACACCTACGAGGTCTTCTACATCGGCAGTGGCGCCGCCCGGCTCTTCGTCGAGGACCAGGAGGGTGAGCAGTACGAGAAGCTGCTCACCACAGGCGACTTCGGGTTCGTACCCAAGAACTGCCCGCACGCCTACCGGATCGAGCGCCACCACAGCCAGATCATCGGCGTGGCCGCGGGCCCGGGCGGCACCTTCGAGCGGTTCTTCGAGAACCTCGGGACGCCGACCGAGGAACTGACCCTGCCTCGCGAGCCCTTCGTGCCCGAGCCGCACAAGTTCGGCACGGTGCCGCAGCGGTACGACGTGCGGTTCATGCCCGAACAGCAGTGGCGCACCCGGGACTGACCGGTCGCACCGGTCCGCCGCACCCCGCTCAGGAGGCGTCCACGCGCCGGAGCGGGGTGGACGGCCGGCCCCGTGGCCTCACCGGGGATCGTCCTCCCTGCCCCACCCTCTGACGAGAGTCCTCACCTCCGCCTGCCGCCAAAGGTCCCTGTCATGACGCGCTCCGCGCTCCCGCCCTTCCCCTTCGAGCTGCTCGCTCCGCCCGACCCCGCCACGCTGCCCCTCCCGCCCGCGTCGCACCCGGAGCCGGGGGTGGAACTCCTGCGCGGTGCCGTCTACGCCGTGCCCGACGGCAGCCGTCCGCTGGAGCTGGACCTGTGGCGGCCGGCCGAGCCGGACGGGCCCGTGCCTCTTGTCGTGTTCGTCCACGGCGGCGGCTGGCGGACCGGGCGCCGGGACGACATGGGACCCCGTTTCCGGGCCTGGCGCCCCGGCCCGTTCGCCCGGCTCGTCCAGGCCGGATTCGCGGTCGCCTGCCTCGACTACCGGCTGAGCGGCGAGGCGCACTTCCCCGCCCAGCGGGACGATCTCGCCGCCGCGCTGAGCTGGCTCGGCGGCCGTGCGGACGAGCTCGCGGTGGACCGTTCCAAGATCGTCCTGTGGGGTGAGTCCGCAGGCGCGCATCTCGCCGCCCTGGCCGCGCTCACCTCCGCCGGGTCGGCGGCCGGTACGGTCCGGGGGTGCGTCTGCTGGTACGGGCCCAGCGATCTCGGCGCCCTCGCTGCGGACCACGGCGGCGGCTTCGACGCCGACGACCCGACCACCCGCGAGGCGCGTTTCCTGGGAGCCGCCCCCGCCGCCGACGAGGAGCTGACCAGGGCCGCCAGCCCTGTTCACCACGTCTCGGGGGACTCCCCCGCCTTCCTCCTGCTGCACGGGACCGACGACACCCTCGTGCCCAGCAGGCAGAGCGTGCGTCTGGCCGACGTGCTGCGCGAGGCTGGGGCGCCGGTGGAACTGCGTCTGATCGACGGGGCCCAGCACCTGTGGGTCGGGCTCCCGGACGAGGGCGTGACCGAGTGCTTCGACCGCTCGGTCGAGTTCGCCCGGGCGCTCACCCGCTGACCGCCGCCGCGTGCGGTGGGCGGACAGCCCCGCATGGGGCCGCCGCTGCCGGATTGCGCTCCGGTCTGGGGCGCTCCCGAAGGCCGGACAGGAGCAGACGCCCGGATCGCCTGTCGCCGGCGCCGCAAGGTGATGGAATCCCGCCATGCCGACACCGATGTCCCGCGTGCTCCAGGCACTCGACCGTTTCCATGCCTCCCGCCCCTGGGACCACAACACGCACTACCATCGCTGGCTGCTGCGCCGCCTGCCCGAGCGCTTCGACAGGGCATTGGACGTGGGGTCCGGCAGCGGTGACCTGGCCCGGCTCCTGGCCGCCCGGGCCATGTCCGTCGAGGGCATCGACGCCGACCCCGCCGTGGTCGCCCGCGCTCAGGGCCTCACCGTGCCCGCGCTCCCCGTCGTGTTCACGGTCCGGGACGCGGCGGCCGGGCTGCCGGAGGGCCCGTTCGACGTCATCACGTGCGTGGCGGCCCTCCACCATCTGCCCTTCTCCGAGACGCTCGCCCGTTTCCGCGGCCACCTCGCTCCGGGCGGGACGCTGATCGTCGTCGGAGTCGCCCGCGCGCGGTCGCTCGGCGACCATGCCCTCGGGGCTGCGGCGATCCCGATGAACGTCGTCATGGCGCTGGTCAGGAACAGAGGACGCAGGGCGACTCGCCCCGCGTCGATGACCGCCCCGACGCTTCCGCCCGCCATGAGCTTCGCCGAGATCGTACGGGGCGCCCAGGAGGTGCTGCCGGGCGCCCGCTTGCGTCGCCGTCTGTTCTGGCGCTACACGCTTGTCTGGCACCAGGTCTGACGGCTGCGCGTACGGCGCCGCCCTGTGGAAGGCGGACGGCTACCGGGCCGGGGCGCGGCACCGGTTCAGGTCCCGTTCCTCCCCCGGAGCCCGTCGAGGACCGGGCCGTATGCTCGGAAAACCGCCGGCCGATCGAGGAACCATGACCGACACCCCACCGAACATGCCCCAGCTGCTCAGCGAAGCCAAGCGCTGGTTCGACGACGCCCTGCTGGCAGGCATGACGGCCGCCGGTGAGCAGCCCGTGACCGCCGCGCAGGCCGCGGTCTTCGCGACGCTCGATCCGGACGGGACCTCGATCTCCGAACTGGCGCGCCGGATGGGCGTCACCCGTCAGACGACGCACCAGGCGGTGCACAGCCTGATCGGCATGGGCCTTCTGGAGCAGACACCCGATCCGGCTTCCGCCCGGTCCCGGATCGTCCGCTTCACCCCGGCGGGTGCGCGGGCGCACGAGCGGGCGCAGGTCATGCTCGCCGGCATAGAAGCCGTCCTGGCGGAGCGCATCGGCCCCGAGGCCGGGATGCTCCGCGACGTCCTGACGCGGCCCTGGGGCGAACCGCCCCTTCTGACGGCCGGCTTCTGAGCCGCGTACGGACGGGCCGCGCCCCGGTCGCGGAGTGCATCGGCAAGCGGATCCCGATCGTGGCGATGCCGTGCGTGAACGCCGCCTACGTACAGCACCGGGCGTTCGAGCGGAGCATCGCCGAGCAACCTGACATGGGCGTGACCATGCTGTACGGCGAGGGTGGCTTCGTGCCGAACCGGCCCGGGGAGCGCCGGCCGGAGGACTACCCGTGGCATCTCGCCCTGTACGCAGTCGACGCCATTGTCAGCCCCCGACCGTAGAATCGGCGCATGCCCACCCCGCCCGCCGAGCCGACTTCGGTCCGCTCACTTGCCGAGCTGAACGCGGAGATCCGCGCGCTCGTGGATGGCGGTCTGGGCTCGCTGCAGGCCCGCCAGGAGTACGAGCGGCTGCTGGTCGAGTGGGGCTCCGCGGTGCAGGACGGCGCCGTCGAGGCGGCGTGACCTCCGGCTGTCCGCACGACTCGAGCTCGTCCTCGCCCGACGCATCGCCGACGCCCTCGCGACCACATCCTCCGTCGGGGAGGGACGGCACGGCATCCTCACCGTCACCCGCATGCGGTTGCACCTGTGACACCGCACGCTGGAGGAATGAGCTCCTGAGCGCTGCGCCGGAGTCCCTTCCGGGCTCCTTTGACAATGGCCCGAATGTAGCCACACTGCGGCTACACATCAAGCGGCATGGGAAGATTCGTGTGGCCACAGACGCGCCCACAAGGAGGCCGCATGGCAAGCACCAAGGGGCCCACCGGGCTACGCAAGTTCCGCGCACCGACCGACCTGTGGAAACGCTTCGGAGACGGCGTCGAAGCCAGCCCCGATCCGGAAGCCGACATGTCGAAGGTGCTGCGCCAGTTCCTCCGCTGGTACGTCCATGAAGCCGGGGCCAAACTCCCCGACAGGCCGGCCACAGGCCCGTGGTCGACGCCGGGCGATCGGGAGGACCCCGCATGACCGCCGCCCTGGCCGTCTTCCTCCGGGCCCGCTTCACCGAGGAACTGGAGAAGGCCCGGTTCGCCGCCAACGTGGTGGTCACACAGCCCGAACGCTTCGGCGTCAAACCCGAGGACGCCGCCAAGCACGCCCGCTTCACCCTCGCCACCGCCGAGGTTCGTCTCGCGCTGCTGGAGGACACCGTGGTGCCGAACTTGGGAACCGCGGGGCCGGGTGGTCGGAACGCCGAGTACCAGCTCCGGCTGCTCGCCGCGCCCTACATGGAACACCGGGACTATCCGCACGAGCCCACCGACCGGCCCGGGAGCCCTACATGACCGCCGACCTGGCTGCCTTCCTCCATGCCCGACTCGACGAGCAGAAGGCCGCCGCCCTTGCCGCCGGCGGCACGGGGGCGGACTGGCAGGCCCTGGGGACGGGCGTCTACTCCACCCCCTTGGACGAGGACGCCCCGCCCGACGTCACCACCGGCCCGGAGGTTGGCGGGTCCGACGAGGACGCGGCGCGCGCCGAGCACGTTGCGCTGCACGACCCTGCGCGCACCCTGAAAGAGGTTGAGGCGAAGCGGCAGCTGATCGTCTTCCTGCGACCCGACGAGGTGTACGGGCGGTCTCTGCGCCTGCTCGCCGCCGTGTACTCGGACCATCCGGAGTACCGCCCGGAGTGGGCGCCATGAGCCAGCCCTTGGAGCTGAAGTCTCCGCCCCCCCCGGCATCCAGATGCAGAAACGGCGGCCGTGGGAGGTCTTCCCGCGGCCGCCGTTCGTGAGCAGCGAAACCGACGTTTCCGCAGCTACGGCGTGGTGATGCTCGGCCGGGGTGCGGTCGCCATCCCGCTGCCGATGGCGAAGCTGGGATGCGGGGGCTGGTTGTAGGCGGTGTTCTGCCAGGCCAGCGCCGTCCGGTACGTGGTGTCGTGGAGCAGTGTGGTGATCTTCGTGCCGGTCTCGTACGGCGTGGAGTAGATCCGCAGCGCCGTGTTGTTGGTCGTCGGCCAGACGACTTCCTCGCGCCAGTCGCCGAAGAGGTCTCCGGAGATCGACGGCGTGGCCTTCGTACCGTTGTTGGAGTGGACCGAGGCCCCTGTCAGCAGGCGTGTGTCGGCCGAGGTGCCGTACTTGTCGATATGGGTGCCGTCGAGGAGTTCACGCGTCGTGTCGCCGTCCCACCAGGACAGGAAGTTGGAACTGGACGGCTTGCGGCTGGTGACGACGTCGCCCTTCGGGCCGCGCACGCCGGAGACGGCGGAGGACCAGGACTCGGCACCGGCGCTGCCGGACCAGATGTCGCCGGAGACGCCGCGTCCGTTGTCCCCGCTCGCCGGTGTGGACCAGAGGATCTGGCCGGTCTTGGCGTCCGCCATCCATGAGGACGGCTTCGAGCTGTCCTCGTCGACCTTGAACTCCTCGAGGCCCGCCCTGGACGGATCGAGATCCCCTACGTGCATGGCGTCGCCGTGGCCGTTCTTCGTGGTCCACAGTCCGCTGCCGTTGTCGTCCACGGCCATGGCGCCGTAGATGATCTCGTCCTTGCCGTCACCGTCGGCATCGGCGACGGACAGCTGATGGTTGCCCTGGCCGTCGTATCCCTTGCCGGAGTTCGTCGAGCTGTTCGTGTCGAAGGTCCAGCGCCGGGTGAAGGCACCGCCCCGCCAGTCCCAGGCGGCTATGACGCTGCGCGTGTAGTAGCCGCGCGCCATGATCAGGGAAGGCCTGGCGCCGTCCAGATAGGCCGTACCGGCGAGGAAGCGGTCGACGCGGTTGCCGTAGGAGTCGCCCCACGAGGAGACCGTGCCGCGTGCGGGGACGTAGTCGACGGTGCCCATCGCGGCGCCGGTCCTCCCGTTGAACATCGTCAGGAACTCGGGTCCGGACAGGATGTAACCGGAGGAGTTGCGGTAGTCGGCGGAGGAGCTGCCGATCACCTTCCCGGCTCCGTCGACGCTGCCGTCGGCGGTCTTCATGGCCACCTCGGCCTGGCCGTCGCCGTCGTAGTCGTACACCTGGAACTGGGTGTAGTGCGCGCCGGAGCGGATGTTGCGCCCGAGGTCGATCCGCCAGAGCCGGGTGCCGTCGAGGCGGACCCCGTCGATGATCGTGTTGCCCGTGTAGCCCGACTGGGAGTTGTCCTTGGCGTTGGTGGGCTGCCACTTCAGTACGAAGTCGAGGGCTCCGTCGCCGTCCAGGTCGCCGACGGACGCGTCGTTGGCCTCGTAGGTGTAGGCGACCCCGTCGGGTGTCGTCCCGCCGGCGGGCGGGCTGATGGGTACGTCCTTGTATCCGGCACGGAACTGGATCGCGTGCACGGAGTCGCTCTGCTCCACGCCGTCGACGACCGCGCGGACCGTGTAGTCGGCGGTGGCGGGCGCGCCGGAGTGGAAGTAGTTCGTCGAGGCGGTGACCGGCGAGGTGTTGACCTTGGTACCGGCCCGGTAGACGTTGAACGACACGTTGTCGGGGTCGGTGCCCAGCCAGCGCCAGCTGACGAGGTTCCCGCTGTCGGTGTGCACGCTCACGACGCCGCGGTCGAGCGCCTCGGCCTGCCGGGCGGTGGCGGCCTGCGAGACCGGGCCGAGTGCTACGAGCCCGCCGGCGGCGAGCAGCCCCGCCGCCAGAGCGCCGACCAGCGCGCGGGTACGGGTGATACGGCGTCTGCGGCGGGGGCGGGAATCGGGGTGGGGAAGCAGAGGCTCCACAAGAGGCACCTTCTGGCAGGGGATGGCTTACGCCCCCTCAGTTGCTCCCGGATGCCGAAAGGTTGCCGCCGGATTCCGCTTGTTTCGCGGCCGACCGCCCCCGCCCCGCACCGGCCGCGTGCGCCGCGGCGTGCAGCGAGCGCAGGGCGAGCAGCAGGAAGCCGATGTCGTCGAGGTAGACGGGGTCCGGCAGGAGGTCGACGGGAGACACCGTGTAGATCACCGCCGCCCACACGAGCGCCTTGTTGTGCAACGGGACGCCCGCGTCGACGAGGAGCCTTCTGGCCCGGATCACGCGTACCAGGAGGACGGCGGCGGCGCCCGCCATGAGCAGGACCGCGAGCGCGCCGACGAGAAGCCAGACCGAGGTGTCCACGGCTCATCGTCTCCCTGCGTGACGGCCGGAGCCGGGATGCCTCACCCGTGGCTCCTGGCCTGCTGCCGGGCGCGGCGGCGCTTCAGGGCACGGCGTTCGTTCTCGTCCATGCCTCCCCATACACCCGCGTCCTGTCCGTTCTCCAGAGCCCAATCCAGGCACTGTTCCCGCACGGGGCAGGTCCCGCAGACGGCCTTGGCCTCCTCGGCCTGTACGAGCGCGGGGCCGCTGCTGCCGATGGGGAAGAACAGGTCGGGGTCCTCTTCGCGGCACGCCGCGTGCGTGCGCCAGTTGTCCATGACTCTCACTCCTTCTCACAGGGAACGGTCCGTTGATCTCTGCTGAATTCCGCTTCGTTTCGGGCTCCGTACTGTGCGCGTGACCGTCATCGGGCATTCGAAACCACAACAGGCCCGCCCTTCAAGGGTTTCCGGTGCTGCGGCTTCCCTCCGGCAGCGGCGAACCCGGGTGCGGCGCAGCCGCGCACGCGCCGTCCAGCCTGATGCGGTAGTCCATGACGGCGGCCGGTTCGCCGATGATCTCCACCCTGGCCCCGGGGGTCTCCAGGACCGCTCGGTCGCCGATCTCCGGGGCCGGGACGCGCAGCAGGTGCAGCGGCGGGACACCCGTCATGGGATGCGGCGGGAAGTCGAGGGGCACGACCTGGACCGTGAGGTGATGCCGGTGCGCGGCCTCCTCCAGCACCGTCCGCTGTTCGGCCATCACCGCGGGGCCTCCGACCCTCGTGTGGAGGGCGGCGGCCGGGAACAGGGCCCAGAGGGCCGCGCCGCGCTCCTGCAGGCGGCGCTGCCGCTCCGCCAGCAGTTGGAGGTGCTTGTCGCGCCTCGGCGCGGAATCGGGGGTCATGGTCCGGCACAGGGCCGCCTCGTAGGCCGGGGTGCGCAGCAGCTCGGGGACCAGCGCGGGATGCCAGGTCCGGACGAGCGCGGCGGAGGACTCGATGCCGATGACCTCCTGCTGCCACGGCTCCATCGCGTCCCGCCACCGGTGCCACCAGCCCGGCAGATTCGCGGCCGCGAGGCCCGCCATGATCGGCTCGGCCTCCGCGCCGGACACCGCGTAACGCTCCAGGAGGACGCGGACCTGATGGGCGTCGAGCCCTGTCTCGGCACGCTCGATCCGGCGGACGGTGGCGGGGTGGGCACCCAGTGCCACAGCCGCCGCCTGGAGACTGACGCCCGCGCGCTCCCGCAGCATCCGCAGACGTGTCGCCAGGACACGGTGCTCGACGGTGGGGCCGGACCGTGGCCTCATCCACGTACCTTCCTCGCCTGCTCCGATTCGGTGCGGATTTCGGAGCTGTGAGCTCCGAATCAGAACCATCCTGACATTCTGCCTCTTGCAAAGTATGCATTTTGCACGGAGAGTACGTACATGTCGGAAATAGTTACGTGCGCACGCCTGGCCCCGGAGGGCTCGGGCGGGCGAAGCGCACAGAGCTGGTGGATACCCCGCCTCCCCCGAGGTGTCCCCGTGGCGAGGCACCGCGTGCAGGTAGTCATGCGGAGCTGGGGAGAACCCGACGAGCGCGTCGAGAAGGCGGCCCTTGTCGTGACCGAACTGGTCACGAACGCGGTGGAGCACACCGCGGGCCGGCGGATCCGATGCCGCCTCCTGCGGACCTCCGGCCGGGTGCGCATCTGCGTGTGGAACCGCGGCCGGCGCCACATACCGGAACTGCCCGGCCCACGGAACCCCGAGCCGTTCGGCGCCCCTGCGGACGGGCCTCACGGTACGGAGGGCCCCGGCCCGGTGGCCTTCCACGGGCCGGACGGCACGGACGACGGCTTCAGCCTGGCGTCGGTGGCCGAGGACGGCCGGGGCCTGATGCTGGTGGATGCGCTGGCGACGCGATGGGGAACCCGGACCAGCGTGTCCGGCCGGCTCGTCTGGGCCGATGTCTGAACCCCTCCGGACGACTCAGGCGAGCGCCGCCCGGCATTCCGGGTGACCCCAGCCGTTCGGATTCTTGGCGATCATGTCCTTGGCCGCGTACGGCTTCCCGCAGTGACACCGGCCCGCGAATTTCGCGCGGATCGTGCCGCTGGAGCGCGTCCGGCCCGTGGAGCCGCCCGCAGACCCGCTCCCGGCCACGCCCGCACCCGCCGCCCGGCTCTTCGTCGAGCGGGCCGGGGCCGGCACCGGCATGTCCACGGTGCCGTACGCGGTCCCCGCGGCCTGCTGCGAGACGGCCACCTCACTCGCGGCCTGGTCCGCCAGGGCATTGAGCGGGTCGCCGTCCACCTGGTGCGCAGGCACGTAGCGGAAGGTCACACTGCGGCTGCTCAGCAGCTCGTCGATGCCGACCACCAGCTCCCGGTTGGCGACCGGCTTGCCCGCCGACGTCTTCCAGCCGTTGCGCTTCCATCCCGGCAGCCACTTGGTCACCGCGTTCATCGCGTACTGCGAGTCCATCCGCACCTCGACGGGCACGGCCGGATCGGTCGACCTCAGAAGTTCCAGCAGGGCGGTGAGCTCGGCGACGTTGTTGGTGGCGGTGCCCAGCGGGCCCGCTTCCCACCGTCGGGGGTTCCCCTGGTCATCGGCCACGACCCACGCCCAGGCCGCAGGTCCCGGATTGCCCTTGGATGCCCCGTCACACGCGGCGATGATGCGCTCGTCCATGCCCCTGATCATGCCAGCCCGGAAGGTCAGGGCACGATCGAGTCGATGTAGCCGCCGTCCACCCGCACGGCAGCGCCCGTGGTGGCCGACGCCTGCGGGGAGCTGAGGTAGACGACGAGGTTCGCGATCTCCTCGGGTTCGATGAGGCGCTGCAGCAGGGACTGCGGGCGGTGCTCGCGCATGAACGTACGCTGGGCCTCGTCCCAGGGGAGGTCCCCGCCCACGAGCTCGTGGACGAAGTCCTCGACACCACCGGTGTGGGTGGGCCCGGCGATCACCGAGTTCACGGTCACACCCGTGCCCGCGGCCTCCTTGGCGAAGCCACGGGAGACGGCGAGCAGCGCGGTCTTCGACATGCCGTAGTGGATCATCTCGGCGGGGATGACGATCGCGGAGTCGCTCGCGATGTTCTGCACACGGCCCCACCCCCGCTCGGTCATGCCGGGCAGATAGCGGCGGATCAGGCGCACCGCGCTGAGGACGTTGGTGTCGAAGTAGGTGCGCCACTCCTCGTCGGTGATGTCCAGCGGCGGCCGGGAGCCGAAGATGCCGAGGTTGTTGACGAGGATGTCCGCGGCGGGCACGGCCTCGAGGAGCTCCGCGGCTCCCTGCTCCGTGGCGAGGTCACAGGCGATGGTGAGGACGTCGGCGTCCGGCTCTGCGCCGCGCAGCACATCCGCCGCCGTGTCGAGCCGGTCGCGGCCCCGTCCGGTCAGCACGACGCGCGCTCCGGCACCGGCCAGCCCGGTGGCGATGGCGAGGCCGATGCCCTGGGAGGAGCCGGTCACGACCGCGGTCCTGCCGTCAAGATCGATACGCACGTCGCGGTCCTCTCGTCCCATGTCCACGGGTGTACCGGGTCTCCACCCTGACACTCCCCGGGACGGGACGCCTTCCGGCGGGCACGGCTCGGAGCTTCACGCCGCCGCAGGTCAAGGGCAACCAGGACC
>NZ_JBHWZS010000288.1:0-11070 GCF_042728155.1 Streptomyces sp. NPDC060209 | reverse complement strand
GAAGCAGGCCGGCCGGAGTGCGTCGCTCCGCGTTCAGCCCTCCCAGGTCCAGTCGGCCACCTCGGGCAGGTCCGTGCCGTGTTCCCGGATCCAGTCGTGGTGGCGGGTGCGGGCGTCCGCCATCGCCTGCCGGACGGCGACTGCGCGGACCCCCAGACCGGGTACCCGGTCGACCACGTCCATGACCAGCCGGTAGCGGTCCAGGTCGTTGCGGACCACCATGTCGAACGGCGTGGTGGTGGTCCCCTCCTCCTTGTAGCCCCGGACATGCAGATGGGCGTGTCCCGCACGGCGGTAGGCCAGGCGGTGCACCAGCCAGGGATAGCCGTGGTAGGCGAAGATCACCGGCTTGTCCCGGGTGAAGAGGGCGTCGTACTCCGCGTCGGGCATCCCGTGCGGGTGCTCGTCGTGCGGCAGCAGCCGGGTCATGTCGACCACGTTGACCACGCGCACCGCGAGTTCCGGAAGGTGATGCCGCAACAGCCCGGCCGCGGCCATCGTCTCCAGGGTGGGCACGTCGCCGGCGCAGGCCAGCACGACGTCGGGCTCACGGCTGCCGTCCTCGGTACCCGCCCATTCCCACACCCCGGCCCCTCGGGCGCAGTGCGCGCGGGCCTCGTCCATGGTGAGCCAGTCGAAGCCGGGCTGCTTGCCGGCGACGATCACGTTGACGTAGTCGCGGCTGCGCAGCACATGGTCGGCGGTCGACAGCAGTGTGTTGGCGTCCGGCGGCAGATAGACCCGGACGACCTCGGGACTCTTGTTGAGGATGTGGTCGACGAAGCCGGGGTCCTGGTGCGAGAAGCCGTTGTGGTCCTGACGCCAGACGTGCGACGTGAGGAGGTAGTTCAGCGAGGCGACGGGCGCGCGCCAGTGCAGCCGGCGCGAGGTGCGCAGCCACTTGATGTGCTGGTTGACCATCGAGTCGACGATATGGGCGAAGGCCTCGTACGAGGAGAACAGGCCGTGCCGTCCGGTGAGGAGGTAGCCCTCCAGCCAGCCCTGGCAGAGGTGTTCCGAGAGCACTTCCATCACCCGGCCGTCGCGGGCCAGATGCTCGTCGGTCGGGAGGATCTCTGCCTGCCAGGCCTTGCCGGTGGCCCCGTAGAGCGCGCCAAGGCGGTTGGACTCGGTCTCGTCGGGGCCCACCACACGGAAGTCCCTGCGGCCGGCGGTGGCCGCCATGACGTCCTCGAGGAGTCCGCCCAGGACCCGGGTGGGCTCGTGCAGGACGGTCCCCGGCTTGTCGACCCGCACCGCGTGGTCCTCGAGGGGAGGGAGCGGAAGATCCCGCAGGAGCAGCCCGCCGTTGGCGTACGGCGTCGAGCCGAGCCGGGCGGTGCCCTCGGGGACGCACTCCAGGACCTGGGCTGTGGGCCGGCCCTCGGAGTCGAAGAGTTCCTCGGGCCGGTAGGAGCGCATCCACTCCTCGAGCATGCGCAGGTGGTCGGGGTTGTCCCGGACCCCGGGCAGCGGGACCTGGTGGGCCCGCCAGGTGTTCTCGACGGGAAGTCCGTCCACCTCTTCGGGCCCGGTCCAGCCCTTGGGGGTGCGCAGCACGATCATCGGCCAGCGGGGGCGTGCGGACACGCCGTCGGTGCGGGCCGCGCGCTGGTACTCCCCGATACGGTCCACGGCGAGGTCCATGGCGGCGGCCAGTGCGCGGTGGACCACGGCGGGCTCGTCCCCCTCGACGTACACGGGATCGTGGCCGTATCCGCGCAGGAGTGAGTCGAGTTCGTCCTCGGGCAGCCGGGCGAGCACCGTCGGGTTCGCGATCTTGTATCCGTTGAGATGGAGGATCGGCAGGACCGCGCCGTCGTGCACGGGGTCGAGGAATTTGTTGGAGTGCCAGGACGCGGCCAGCGGCCCCGTCTCCGCCTCTCCGTCCCCGACGACGCAGGCGACCAGGAGCTCCGGGTGGTCGAAGGCCGCGCCGTAGGCGTGGGTGAGCGCGTATCCCAGCTCGCCGCCCTCGTGGATGGAGCCCGGGGTCTCAGGGGCCACATGGCTGGGGACACCGCCGGGGAACGAGAACTGCTTGAACAGCGCTCCCATTCCGGCGCGGTCTCGGCTGACATCGGGATACGTCTCCGCGTAGCTGCCCTCCAGCCAGGAGTTGGCGAGGACGGCGGGGCCGCCGTGGCCGGGCCCCCAGACGCAGAGCGCCTGCCGGTTCCGTGTCCTGACGATCCGGTTGAGATGGGTGTGCACCAGATTCAGCCCGGGTGAGGTGCCCCAGTGGCCGAGCAGCCGCGGTTTGATGTGCTCGGGGACCAGCGGCTCCTCCAGGAGGGGGTTGGCCATCAGATAGATCTGGCCGACCGCCAGGTAGTTGGCGGCACGCCAGTGCGCGTCGAGTGCCGCGATCTCGGTGTCGGACAGGGCGGATGCCCCGGACGGCGTTCGGGCGTCGGTCATGGGGCGTCTCCCTGAGGCATGGCGAGGGGGTGTCCGGGCCGGCGGTCGACCGCTAGGGGGTGTCCGAGCCGGGTCCGTACCAGACGGTGGTGGCGTTGCAGAACTCGCGGATGCCGTGTCCTGCCAGCTCGCGCCCGTAGCCGGAGCGCTTCACCCCGCCGAACGGCAGCGCGGGGTGGGAGGCCGTCATGCCGTTGAAGAAGACCCCGCCGGCCTCCAGGTCGCGCACGCAACGGTCCATCTCCCCCTGGTCTCGCGTCCAGACGTTGGAACTGAGCCCGAAGGGGGTGTCGTTGGCGAGCTCGACGGCCTCGTCCAGGTCCGCCACCCGGTAGAGCGTCGCCACCGGGCCGAACGTCTCCTCGCGGTGGATGCGCATGCCCGGGGTGATCCCGGTGAGCACGGTGGGCTCGTAGAACCAGCCGCGGTCCAGGCCGTCGGGCCGCCCGCCCCCGCACAGCGCGGTCGCGCCCTTGCCGAGTGCGTCCCCGACGAGTTCCTCCAGGTCGGTGCGGCCCTGCTCGCTGGAGAGCGGCCCCACGTCGGTGGACTCCTCCAGCGGGTCTCCGACGGCCAGGGCGCGCATCCCCGCGGTGAACCGCTCGGCGAACGCGTCGTAGACGTCCGCATGGACGATGAAGCGTTTGGCGGCGATGCAGGACTGGCCGTTGTTCTGGACGCGGGCGGTCACCGCCGTGTCGGCGGCCTTCTCGACGTCCGCCGACGGCAGGACGACGAAGGGGTCGCTGCCGCCGAGCTCCAGCACGGTCTTCTTCACCTCGTCGCCCGCGACGGAGGCGACCGCGCGGCCGGCCGGTTCGCTGCCGGTGAGCGTCGCCGCGGCGACCCGCGGGTCGCGAAGGACCGCCTCGACCGCGCCCGAGCCGATGAGGAGGGTCTGGAAACAGCCGGCGGGGAATCCGGCCCTGGTGAACAGGTCCTCGATGTACAGCGCGGTCTGCGGAACGTTCGAGGCGTGCTTGAGCAGACCGGTGTTGCCCGCCATGAGCGCGGGCGCGGCGAAGCGCATGACCTGCCAGAGCGGGAAGTTCCAGGGCATCACGGCGAGCACGACGCCCAGCGGCCGGTAGTGGACCCGTGCGCGGGAGGCACCGGAGTCCTTGACGTCGGTGTCGTCGGGGTGCTCGTCGGCGAGCAGGCGTTCGGCGTTGGCCGCGTACCAGCGCATCGCCTTGGCGCACTTGGCGGCCTCCGCACGGGCGGCCTTGACCGGCTTGCCCATCTCGGTCGTCATGGTGCGGGCGATGTCCTGCTGATCCTCGTCGAGGAGGTCCGCGGCCCGGTTCAGCAGGCGGGCGCGCTGGGCGAAGTCCGTGGTGCGGTAGCTGCGGAACGCACGGTGTGCGGCGGCGAGCCTGCGCTCGGTCTCCTGAGCGTCCAGTGCGTCGAATGTCCTGAGCGTCTCGCCGTTCGCGGGATTGACCGTCGCGATGGGCATGGCAATGCCTCCTTGCGTTGTTCTTCGACCGTTGCGCGCCACGCCGCAGCGCGCAACGCGACCCCTCACGCACGCGTACCCGGCCGGCACGGATCATGCGCGCCTCAGGCACACCGTCCGCGCCGGCCGGGCCGGCACCGGGCCGTTCGTCACACGAGTTCGGCGACCGGACCGCTCTCGACGACCGGACCGGTCTCCACGACCGGACCGCTTTCGGCGACCGGGCCGCCGAGGAACGTACGGCCGCCGGGAAGGGGCGTACGCGGAAGCAGCCCGGTGGTGCACGGGGTCTCCGCGTAGCGCGTGAACCACACGACCTTTCCGTCGGCGGTCCGGCAGGTGCCCCAGCTGTCGCTCAGGGCCATGACCCGGCTGAGGCCGCCGCCACCGCCGTCCAGCAGCCGGGGCATCCGGGAATCGTTGTCGGCCACGGACACCGTCAGGTGCCGGCCGGTCCAGCGGAGCTCGAGGACGCACGGGTTGCCGTCGCCGACGTGTCGCTGGACGTTCGTCAGGAGCTCCTCCGCGGCCCGGCACACCGGCCGGACGTGCAGTTCGAGATTCCAGTGACGAAGGTGTGCGGCGACTATGCGCCGCAGCTGGGAAATGCGCTCTGCCGACACCTGCAGTTCGACCAGATACTGCCGGTCGAGTGGAACGGTCATCGTTGAGGCTCCTCACCGCGAGGCTCACGTGCTTCACCCCGTTTGAACCGACGACCCCCCGAACACGAAGCGTGAGCAGTAATCACTTCTGGGTCACTCATCAGGGTGACCCCAGGGGGCCGGTTGCGCAACCGAGGGGCCCGGGTGCCCGGTGTCACGGCAGGTAGGGCAGCAGTTTGTCCGGGGTGAGGGGGAGTTCGCGCAGCCTGGCGCCGGTGGCGTGCCGCACGGCGTTCCCGATCGCGGCCGCGGTGCCGACGATGCCGATCTCGCCGATGCCCTTGCTGCCCATCGGGTTGAGGTGCGGGTCGTCCTCGTCGATCCAGTGCGCCTGGATGTCGGGGACGTCCGCGCAGGACGGCACGTGGTAGGAGGCCAGATCGTTCTCGGTGAAGTCGCCGAAGACAGGGTCCATGGTGCTGCCCTCGGTGAGGGCCATGCCGAGACCCATGACCATGCCGCCGATGAACTGGGAACGGGCCGTACGGGAGTTGAGGATGCGTCCGGCGGCGTACACACCGAGGAGCCTGCGCACCCGCACCTCACCGGTGAGGGAGTCGACCGCCACCTCGGCGAAGTGGGCGCCGAAGGCGTGCCGTGCGTACGGGGACTCCTGCGCCGTCTCCTCACCGGTGTCGGCGGTGACGGTGATGCCCTCCGGCGGGAGCGGCCCGGTGTGCTCGGCGAGCCGGCGCACCAGGGCGGAGGCCGCCTTGTGCACCGCGGAGCCCCAGGAGGCGGTGCCCGAGGAGCCGCCCGCGACGGGCGCGGCGGGCAGGTCGCTGCTGCCGATGTCGGTCCGTACGTTCTCGGGGGCCGTGTCCAGGACCGAGGCGGCGATCTGCGCCAGGACCGTACGGGCACCGGTCCCGATGTCGGTGGCGTTGACCCCGATGCGGTAGGAGCCGTCCGGAGCGGCGTGCGCGGACGCAGCCGCCTTCGAGACCAGGACGGGGTACGTCGCCGAGGCGACGCCGGTGCCGAGCAGCCAGGGCCCCTCCTCGCGGGTGGCGGGCTGCGGGTCCCGGCCGTTCCATCCGAAGCGCCGGGCACCCTCGCTCAGACAGGCCGCGAGATTGCGGCTGCTGAAGGGGCGTCCGCTGTCGGGTTCGGCCGACGGTTCGTTGCGCAGCCTCAGCTCGACCGGATCGATCCCGAGGACGCAGGCCAGTTCGTCCATGGCCGACTCCAGCGCGTACATGCCCGAGGCCTCCCCCGGTGCACGCATCCAGGACGGGCTGGGCACGTCGAGTGCCGCCACCCGGTGTTCCGTGCGGCTGTGCGGCGAGGCGTACATGACGCGGGCGGGAACGGCGGCCTGCTCGACGAATTCCTTGATCCGCGAGGTCTGCGTGACGATCACATGGGAGACGCTGGTCAGGACGCCGTCGCGGTCCGCTCCCAGGCGCACCCGCTGCAGGGTGGGTGCGCGGTGGCCGACGATCGCCGCCATGTACCGCCGGGGCAGGGCGAGCTGGACCGTGAGGCCGGTGTGCCGTGCGGCCATCGCGGCGAGGACGGACTGAGGGCGTGGGGTGCCCTTGGAGCCGAAGCCGCCACCGACGTGTTCGGAGATGACGGTGATCTGGCTCCGGTCGAGCCCGAAGGCCGTGGCGAGGCTGTTGCGCACGGCGGTCGATCCCTGGCTGGAGTCGTGGACGGTCAGATGTCCGTCGGCCCACCGGGCGGTGGAGGCGTGCGGTTCCATGGGGTGGTTGTGCAGCCCCCGCAGCGTGTAGGTGGCATCGATCCGCACGGGCGCGGCGTCGAACGCCTTCATCGCGTCGCCGCGTTCACGCAACCCCGGGTGGCCGCCGTTCGCCTCCTCGGGGGTGTAGAGACCCGGGTGGTCCCCGGTGAGGACGACATCGTGGCCGGTGGTCGCGTACTCGACGTACACGGCCTCGGCCCCGGCCCGGGCGGATTCCAGGCTCTCGGCCAGCACGAGGGCGACGGGCCAGCCCCGGTGCGGCACCCGGCCGTCCTGGAGCACGGCGAGGATCGGGTCGTCGGGCTCCTGGAGCCTCGGCGCGTTGTCATGGGTCAGGACGGTGTGCACCCCGGGCACCGCGAGCGCGTCCGCGGTACGGATCGCGGTGACGCGACCGGTGGGGACGGTCGCGGGCACGATCCAGCCGTACAGACAGCCCGGCACGGTGTGCTCGGCGGCGTAGCGGGCGGTGCCGGTGACCTTGTCCCGGCCGTCGCGTCGGACTACGGGCGCGCCCAGCGCCTGGGGGGAGTCGCTCATGACGGAAGTCCTCGGTTCGTCGGGGTGTGCGGGGCCGGCGGATCAGGCGGGTGCGGCCTGGGTGGTGAGTTCGACCAGGGCGCCGACCGCCAGCCGGCGGGCCAGGTCCACTTTGAAACCGTTGTCGCGCAGGGGCCTGGCCGCTCCGAGCTCGCCGTCCACCGCGCGCGCGAAGGCGTCCTCGGTCGTGTGGGCCCCGCGCAGCAGGTCCTCGGCCACCCGGGCTCGCCACGGCCGGTGCGCGAGCCCGCCGAAGGCGAGCGAAGCGCGCTCGACGCGGCCGTCGCGCACGCTCAGCACGACTGCGACGGAGGCCAGGGCGAAGGCGTACGAGGCACGGTCCCGGGCCTTGCGGTACAGGGAGACGGCACCGGCTGAAGGCGGCGGCAGCACCACTTCGGTGATCAGCTCGCCCGGGCGGATCACCGTGTCCTGGTCGGGGTTGTCGCCGGGCAGCCGGTGGAAGTCGGTCACGGGCACGGTCCGCTCCCCCTCGGGTCCGTGCAGCCGCACGGTGGCGTCGAGTGCCGCGAGGGCGACAGCCATGTCCGAGGGGTTGGTGGCGACGCAGTCCTGCGAGTGGCCCAGCACCGCGAGATCGCGGTGCGCCCCTTCCCTGGCAGGGCAGCCCGAGCCGGGGATCCGTTTGTTGCAGGGCTTGGAGACGTCCTGGAAGTACGGGCACCGGGTGCGCTGGAGCAGGTTGCCGCCGGTGGTGGCGGTGTTGCGGAGCTGCCCGGACGCACCGGCCAGCAGAGCCTGCGACAAGGCGGGGTAGCCGCTCCGTACGTCGGGATGGGCGGCGAGGTCGCTGTTGCGTACGGTCGCCCCGATCCGGAGGCCGCCGTCGTCGCTCCGTGTGATCCGGTCCAGCGGCAGCCGGCTGACGTCGACGAGGAGGCCGGGCGACTCCACCCCGAGTTTCATCAGGTCGACGAGGTTGGTGCCGCCGCCTAGGAATCGTGCGCCGGGATGCCCGGCGCCGGCACGGACGGCCTCGGCCACGGAGGAGGGACGCAGATAGGCGAAGGGTTTCACGTTGCCACGTCCTCGATCGCGTCGACGATGTGCGGGTAGGCGCCGCACCGGCAGAGGTTGCCGCTCATCCGCTCGCGGATCTCGTCCGCGCCGAGCGGGGCCGGCCCTCCGGCGGCGAGCGCCGTCGGAGGGGTGACGTGCGAGGGGAAGCCGTCCTCGGCCTCGCCGAGCATGCCGACCGCGGAGCAGATCTGCCCCGGCGTGCAGTAGCCGCACTGGAGCGCGTCCCTCTCCAGGAAGGCCGACTGCAGCGGATGCAGCCGGTCCCCGTCGGCCAGTCCTTCGACGGTGGTGATGTGGGCGTCCTCCTGGGCGACGGCCAGCAGCAGACAGCTGTTGGCACGCCGGCCCTCGACGAGCACGGTGCAGGCTCCGCACTGGCCGTGGTCGCAGCCCTTCTTTGCGCCGGTGAGCCCGAGGTGCTCCCTCAGCGCGTCCAGCACCGTGGTGCGGTGATCGAGCGTCAGGGTCCGGGCTGTGCCGTTGACGTACAGCGTGAAGGTGGAACGGTCGTCGGGACTCGGCGTCTGCGCCGCCTCCGCGTCGACGGTCCCCGGGGTTGCATCCATGTACGCGTACCTTCCGGGTTCGGTGGTGCGGTCGTCACGCGGGTCGGTGGCTCTCCAGCCGCAGGCGGATCTCCTGCTCCTGGTCACCCGCCGCTGTTCCGACGAGGCGCACGGTGAAGGCGTCCGCCAGGTGCTTGCGGAGGCGGTCGACTGCCCAGTAGCCGCCCTGTGCCTCGACCATCACCGGTACGGAGAGCTGCGCGGGCGCGGCGCCGGCCTTCGTCTCGGAGACGTCGACGGTCGCCGTCCACACGGTGGGGCGGGTGTCCGAAGCGTCCTCCGGGGCGTCGCTCGCCGGACGGTCGGAGACGAACGAGCGGCGCAGGACGTCGAACACGGTGCGCGCGTCCTCCTTCGGGCAGCCGGTCACCGCCACCACGACGTCGCCGCTCTCCTGGTGTTCCTGTGCTGGTTCCTGCGTGCTGTTCACTCCGGGTTCCTTTCACTGGGAGCGCTGTGAGCGCTGTTCGGCGGCCTCTCGCTGGGGGCCGACCGTGTGTGCGGGGTCCTCGGCGGAGGCGGTTCCCGCCGCGAGGGCCCCGAAGCGTGTGCAGGCCGAACCCGCCGGCAGCGCCAGGCCCGCGCCTGCGGCGACGGGGCGGCTGCGGTGTCCGAGAAGGAGGGCCGCCGCCGCTCCGGCCGCGGTGAGCGCGCGCGCCGAGAACTCGGGCTGCAGCTTGGCGGACTCGATGAGCGACAAGTCACGGACGACCAGCCATTCGGCACGAAAAGGTCGGACAGTGCGCTCGTGCGGGTGAAGCACGGGTCCACATGGATGATCCGGGCACCACGCGCCCTCGCCTCCATCACCCATGTTCGGCCGGGGCGGAGCGAGGCGCCGAGGCCGGCCGCGGTGGAGCTGTAGCAGCCCCGCGACCGGTTCTCCACCCGCACGATGCCGAGGCCGGCGATGCCCTGGGCGCGTGCTGTCCGGAGCCCTTCGTGCTCCGTACGGGCAGACGGACATCACCACGCGGTCCGCCGTGGCCGTCCTGGGCCGGACCTCTTCCGTCTCCCGCGACACCACGGGCCGGCGGCCGAGCGGACTGCCTGCTCCCATGGTGTTTCCTCCAGCGGTCCGGGGACTCACTCCAGGCTCACCCCACGGCTCCGTGTCGGCGACACGAGCGAACGTCCGGACCGGCGGGCGGCGAAAGATCTCGTACCCGTTGTGCGAGGGGGAAACGTGGGGCCGCCCAGCGCCGTGTCCCGCCGCCGCCTACAGGGCGCGCAGCGCCGGCAGGAGTGTGCTCCGGGCCCAGTCGATGAAGGGCCGCTGGTGGGCCCCGCCGATCTGGACGAGGGCGACCTCGGTGAATCCCGCTTCGCTGTAGGGGCGTACGGCCTCGACGAACGCGTCGACGTCCGAGCCGCACGGAATGGATCCGGCGATGTCGTCCTCGCGGACGAACTGGGTCGCCTGGTCGAACGCGGAGGGACCCGGCAGCTCCGAGTTGACCTTCCAGCCGCCGAGCGACCAGCGGAACTGGTCGTGGGCGCGGGCGATCGCGGCGTCCCGGTCGGTGTCGTAGCAGACGGGCACCTGCCCCACGCGGGGCTTGCCGGTCCCGCCGTGCCGGTCGAACGCGCTCAGCAGCTCGCTCTTGGGTTCGGTCGCGATGACCAGGTCGCCCAGCGTGCCGGCGAGTTCGCAGGACCTTTCCCCGGAGACCGCGATACCGATGGGGACCCGCTTCTCGGGCAGGTCCCAGAGCTTGGCGTTCTCCACGTCGAAGTGGGTGCCGTGGTGGTTGACGTGGCCCCCGTCGAAGAGCGCGCGGATGATGTGCACGGCCTCCTCGAGCATCTCCAGGCGGACGTGGGCCGCGGGCCAACCGGCCCCGACGACGTGTTCGTTGAGGTTCTCGCCGGAGCCGAGGCCGAGCCGGAAGCGGCCCTCTGCGAGCAGTTGGAGCGTCGCCGCCTTCTGCGCGACCACGGCTGGGTGGTAGCGGGTGGTCGGACAGGTCACGTACGTCATCAGCGGGATCCTGGACGTGGCCTGCGCGGCGGCTCCCAGGACGGACCACGCGTAGGGCGCGTGTCCCTGGGAAGCCAACCAGGGGAAGTAGTGATCGGACGTGACGGAGAAATCGAAGCCGGCCTCTTCCGCCGCGACCACGTCCTCGACGAGGGCGCGGGGGCCTGCTTGCTCGGTCATCATCGTGTAGCCGATTTGAACCATATGAAACACATTTACCGTGACATCGCCATAAAACATGAATTCATGTCAATGGCTGTCTGTGATCGGTTCCCCGGGGTATGCGCCATGCATGGACGTAACGAACGGAGCAAGCGACTCGCTCGCCGCCACCCTCGCCGATGGCCCGGGCGCGGTGGGCGTGATCGTCGGCATCGCCGGACTCGCCGTGGTGGTTCTCCTGATCGGGGGCTTCTGGTTCGGGATGAGGCGCCGCGACAAGGAATCACGGCCACCCCGCCCCGATGAGCAGCCGCCGCGTCCGGAGCACCGGACGGAGATCCAGGAGAGCGGCCGGCACAGCTCGGACCGCTTCCCCGAGAACGGCCGCGCTCTCTCGCCGTACGAGCTCAGCGACCGCGGTAACGAGGTGATCCCGCCGCCGGAGGACGAGCACCGGCGTGACTGACACACCATCGCGCCGGCCACAGGCCGGCGGGGCGCAGACGTCCGGGCCCGCGGTGGAG
>NZ_JBHWZS010000287.1:0-11144 GCF_042728155.1 Streptomyces sp. NPDC060209 | reverse complement strand
CTGGGGGACGGGCCCGTCCCCCAGGGCGCCGCGCGGCACCCGTCAGGCGGAGGCCGCGAACCGGTGGGTGCCCGACCCGACGGCGAAGACCGCGCAACCGTCGTCCTGCCGCAGGAAGACCGCAGGGCCCCGGCCGGCACTCCGCTTGTCTCCGCCCGGTACCCACACCTCGGCGGTCGTGTTCGCGGGCAGCGCGACCCGCAGGGCGAAACCGTCCGCGTCCTTCTTCCAGCGGGTGGTGACCGGCCCGTACCGTGAGTCGAACCGCCCCTCGGCCTGAGTCACCCCGCCGCCCGGCCGCGGCCGCACGATGATCTTCCGGAAGCCGGGGGCGCCGGGAGCGATGCCCGCGATGTTCGCGTACATCCATTCCCCGACCGAGCCGTACGCGTAGTGGTTGAAGGAGTTCATCCCGGCGTCCTGGAAGCTGCCGTCCGGCCGGATCGAGTCCCAGCGCTCCCACATGGTGGTGGCGCCCCGGTCGATCTGGTAGCCCCAGCTCGGGAAGGTCCGCTGCAGCAGCAGCCGGTAGGCGACATCCGTGTGGCCGGTGTCCGTGAGCACGGGCAGCAGGCGTGGGGTGCCGAGGAACCCCGTCGACAGGTGCCAGCCCTTCGCCTCGATGAGCGCGACGAGGTGGTCCGCCGCCGGCCCGCGATCGTCCTCCGCCAGCAGATCCATGGACAGGGCCAGCACATAGGCCGTCTGCGTCTCGCCCTTCACCCGCCCGCCGGCCGACACGTACGCCGAACGGAACGCGTCGCGCACCCGGCCGAAGAGCGTCCGGTACGGTGCGGGGTCCTTGCCCAGTGCCTCGGCGGTCCGGGCCACGAGATCGGCGCTGTGGGCGAAGTAGGCCGTGGCGATCACGTCCTTGGGCGTCTCGTCCTCGATGTTGAGCCAGTCGCCGAACCCGTCGGCCGGGCGCAGCAGCCCTGTGCTGTGCGCCTCCAGATACTCCAGCCACTTGAGCATCGAGGCCCAGGACTGCTCCAGCACCCGCACGTCGCCGTACGCCTGGTAGAGCGCCCAGGGCACGGTGACTCCGGCATCACCCCAGCCCGCCGCCCCGTTGCCGACGTTCGGGAGGTCAGGGGCGACATGGGTGAAGGCGCCGTCGGGGGTCTGGGCATCGCGCAGGTCGTAGAGCCACTTGGTGAGGAAGCGCGCGGACTCCATCGTGTACGAGGCGGTCGGAGCGAACACGTTGATGTCGCCGGTCCAGCCGAGCCGTTCGTCGCGCGCCGGGGTGTCCGTCGGTATGGACAGGAAGTTGCCGCGCTGCCCCCAGGTGATGTTGCTGTGGAGCTGGTTCAGCATGGGCACATCGGTCGTGAAGTCCATGGTGAACGGTGCCGAGGTGTGGATGACACGGCCCACGACCGCGTCCCGCCCCGGCGTGCCCGGGTAGCCCGTCACCTCGACGTAGCGGAAGCCGTGGAAGGTGAAGCGGGGCTCGTAGGTCTCGCGACCGCCACCCTTGAGCGTGTACGTGTCCGTGGCGCGCGCCGTGCGCAGGTTGGTCGTGTAGATGGTGCCGTCCGGGTTCAGTACTTCCGCGTGCCGCAGTCGCACGGTTGTCCCGGCCGGACCGGAAACGGAGAGGCGCGCGGCGCCCACCATGTTCTGGCCGAGGTCGAACACGAACACACCTGGCTTCGGCTCAGTGATCTCACGGACCGTCAGTTCACGCTCTACCCGGCAGGCGCCGTCCACTTCGGCCACGAGCTCCGCTGTGACCCCGTCGACGCGGTCGGCCGCGAGCCAGCCGGACGCGTCGAAACCGGCACGGGTCCATCCGTCGGTCTCCAGCCGGGCGTCGTACTCCTCGCCCGCCATGAGGTCCGCCCCGGTCACCGGCCCGGCCGCGGTGAGCCAGTCGGTCCCCGACACCACGCGCTCGGTCGAACCGTCGGTGTAGGTCACCTCCAACTGGGCGAGTGCGGCGGGCCTCTCGCCGTACTGATGAGGTCCGAACCAGGCGATGTTCCCCGCATACCACCCGGTCGCCAGTGTGATCCCGAGTGCGTTGCCGCCCGGCGCCAGCAGACCGGTCACGTCGTACGTCTGGTACTGGACCCGCTTGTCGTAGTCCGTCCAGCCCGGGGCGAGCCGGTCCTCGCCGACACGCTCGCCGTTGAGGGACACCTCGTACAGCCCGAGGGCCGTCGAGTACAGCCTTGCCCGCGCGACGCGCTTGCGGCCCAGCCGGAATTCCCGGCGCAGCTGGGTGGCGGGAGAGTACGCCACCACCACCTTTCCCCAGGGACCTGAGCCCCAGCGGGCCAGGACCTTGGCGGCGGGCCAGGCGGAGTCGTCGTAGCTGCCGGAATGCCAGTCTCCCGACGGTTCCCCGTCGGTGGCCCGCCAGTCGGCGCCGGTGACGACCGTGGTCGTACCGTCCGCCGTCGTCAGCTCCAGCGCTCCGAGAAGCCCCGCAGGGCCGGCTACGGCGTTCGTCGCCGACACGGCGATCACCTGGGCGCCGGGAGAGAGGTGCGCCGTCACATCCACGAGGACGGGACGCTTCCAGTTCTCGGCGGGGCCGTCGGCCTCGGTGTGCGCCACCTGCACGCCGTTCACCCGTGCGGTGAACCCGTCGTCGGCGCTCATGACCAGACGGGCGCGGGTGACACCCTCCGGAACCTCAACCCGGCCGCGGAACCACCGTGTGGCGGCAGGCGCCTCGGCGGTGGGATCCCCTTCGGGGAACCAGATCCACGAGGCGTCGTCCAGGGCGGGAGTGCCGGTCAGCGCGGCGGGCGCGGCGATCCACCCGGCCGACCAGTCCGAGTCCTCCAGGAGCCCGGTCTCCCACCAGGACGGCTCACTCCACGCGGAGGCCCGGCCATGCGTGTCCCAGACCCGTACGGACCAGAAGTAGCGAGTGCGGGACACCGGCTCGGGGCCCGCGTACGGAACCAGTAGGGACTGCGCGGACTCGACCTTGCCGCTGTCCCAGACGTCGGGTTTCCCGAGGCGGTCGGGGGCGGTGGCCACGCGCACCTGATAGGCGGTCTGGGCCGTGCCTGGATCGTCCGACTCGGCGGGCCAGCTCAGCCGTGGACGTGGGGTGTCCAGGCCCAGCGGATGGCGCACGTACTCGACGGTCGGCTCGGTGACGCGAGCCCGGCCGGCGGCCCCCTGCGCCTGCCCGGACGCACCGGCGGCGGGTGAGGACACCGCGGCGAGCGCGGCGGTGGCGGCGGTGGTGCTGAGCAGTCGTCTTCTGCTGATCACAACGCGGCTCCGTAACGATGCGGGGATGAATCGTTTCAGTTCCGGTGAAACTAGGGTTCTGACTGGTCCCTGTCAAGAGTTCTTTCGTGATGGTGCCATTTCTGGCTTGATGGTTGAAGTCTGCTGCGTGCGGCATTGACGCCCTTGCGTGGGCGGGTCTATGTTCGCTCGCAGGAGGAGTTGAAACCTTTCACGCGGTGGGCCGAATGGGCCTGCCCCGGTACCGATCGTTGCGCTGTCCGGCTGACACGGCTCAGGCCCGCCGGGGATGTGGACGAAAGGTCAGGTGTTCGCACTTCGCGGACCTGACGGGTCCGTGAACCGCTCCTCCATCTCAAGGGAGAACGCATGCGCCTGCGCGCCCACTGGGCACCGGCCGCTCTACTGCTGATCGCCCCTCTGATCGGCACCACCACGGCCACGGCCGACACCGGCGAGACTCTCGTGCCGGTGCAGAAGTCGGCCCGGGCCGTGCCCGGTCAGTACATCGTCACCCTCTCTCCTGAGCAGAAGCCGGCCGCCATGGCCGAGCAGCTCGGGGTCAGCGTCCTCTTCACGTACAGCAAGGTCCTGCACGGTTTCGCCGCTTCGCTCACGCCCGCGCAGCTCGACGAGGTGCGCGGCGACGCGGGCGTCCAGGCCGTCGAGGAGAACAGCGAGGCATCCGTCTCGCCGCCCGCCGCCAAGTCGGCGGGGAAGCGGGCCGTGGCGGGGAGCTGGGGGCAGGACCGCATCGACCAGCGGAACCTGCCGCTGGACGGCACGTACGACGTGGACGGTACGGGCCAGGGCGTGACGGCGTACATCCTCGACACCGGCATCGAATCCGCCCACAGCGAGTTCGGCGGCCGGGTGGGCGCCGGGTACGACGCGATCGGCGACGGCCGGGACGGTGAGGACTGCAACGGCCACGGCACGCACGTCGCCGGAACCGTGGCCGGTGCGACATACGGTGTCGCACCCGCCGCCTCCCTGGTGCCGGTGCGGGTGCTCAACTGCGAAGGTTCGGGCACATGGGCCGGGATCATCGCCGGCCTCGACTGGATCGCCCAGAACGCCGAGCAGCCGGCCGTGGTCAACGCCTCCCTCGGCGGGCCCGCGTCGTCGGCCGTCGACGACGCGTTCGACGCGCTCGCGGCGGAGGGCACCCTGCCCGTGGTCGCGGCGGGCAACGAGAGCCAGGACGCCTGTGACGTCTCCCCGGCGCGCGCCGACGGTGTGCTCGCCGTGGGGGCGAGCGACGACCAGGACCGGCAGGCGACGTTCAGCAACTGGGGTACCTGCGTGTGGCTGTACGCCCCGGGCGTGGACATCGTGTCCGCGAACCTCGGCGGCGGTTCGACGACGCTGAGCGGAACGTCCATGGCCAGTCCGCACGTCACCGGTGCGGCGGCTCTCTACAAGGGGCAGAACCCCGACGCGACGCCGCAGGAAGTCGCCGACTGGCTCGCCACGGAGGCGACCCCGGACGTCCTGACGGGTCTGGGCTCCGGCTCGCCCGACCGGCTCCTCCACACCGGCGGTCTCTGACCTCCGGCCGGCTCCATGGGAGCGGGGTCCGCGTTCTGCGGGCCCCGCTCTTCGCTGTGCCGTGGAGCAGGACCTTTCCGGCGGCTTACAGCGGTGCGCAAAAAACTTACATCAATTACGGTCTTCTTTCATCAGTGCGACCTCTGGCACTCCACGTTCCGAATGCGCCTCATAAGGCGTCCTTTGTGGGTCCCTGCTCAGCTCCGTCGTGTTCCGGTTTCTGTCGCAACCGTGGACGCTCCTTCGCATCTCTGCAACTCTCTGACCGCTAAGCGCAAAACTCAGCTCAGTGTGTGCAGAAAGTGTTGATGCAGAGCTGAACCGACAGAGCCGCACCCTCGGCGTCTTCCGCGCCGAGGCTGAAGATCGGGGATCTATGCGAGCCCAACGCTGGAGATCGCGGGCCCTTTCCGCCGTGATCACGACCAGTCTTCTGATGATCGGATGGCCGTCGCTCACCGCCGCGGCGGCCGCCGGCCCCAACATCGCCGCAGGCCGGGCCACGGCGGCGAGCAGCGCGGGCAGCGAGTACGTCGCCCGGAACGTGACGGACGGCAACCAGGCGACGTACTGGGAGGGGACGGGCGGCACACTGCCCCAGTGGGTGCAGACCGACCTCGGCTCCGCCGCCAGGGTCGACGAGGTGACGCTGAAGCTCCCGGCGGGCTGGGAGAGCAGACAGCAGACCCTGTCGCTCCAGGGGAGCGCCGACGGCACCAGCTTCTCGACCCTGAAGACCTCGGCCGCGTACACCTTCGGTCCCGGCACGTCGAACGAGGTGAAGATCTCCTTCCCGGCCACGCTGAGCCGCTTCGTGCGGGTGAACATCACGGCCAACACGGGATGGGGCAACGCCCAGCTCTCCGAACTGGAAGTGCGCGCGGCGGGGGAGTCGTCGGCGAATCTCGCCGCGGGCCGGACGCTCAAGGCGAGCAGCCACACCGAGACGTACGTGGCTGCCAACGGCAACGACGGCAACCGCGCCAGCTACTGGGAGAGCAGGAACAACGAGCTCCCGCAGTGGATCCAGGCGGACCTCGGCTCCTCGGTCCGGGTCGACCGGGTCGTGCTCCGGCTCCCCGACGGCTGGGAGCAGCGGACCCAGACGCTGAAGATCCAGGGAAGCGCCGACGGCTCGGAGTTCAGCGACCTGACGGCCTCCAAGGCTTACACCTTCGGTGCCGCGAGCGGTCAGTCGGCGACGATCACCTTCGACGCGACCACGACCCGCCACGTGCGGGTACTCGTGACCGCCAACTCCGTCCAGCCGGCCGCCCAGCTCTCGGAGCTGGAGATCTACGGGCCGGGGACCGGGGACACGCAGGCGCCCACAGTGCCCTCCGGGCTGGCCTTCACCGAGCCGTCGACGGGGCAGATCAAGCTGACCTGGAATGCGTCGTCGGACGACACCGGTGTGACCGGCTACGACATCTACGCCGGCAACACGCTGCTGACCGGCGTGGCGGGTGACGTCACCACGTTCACGGACACCCGTCCGGCGAGCGAGACCGTCTCCTACTACGTCCGCGCCAGGGATGCTGCGGGCAACCAGTCGGGCAACAGCAACACCGTGACCCGGACGGGCGACTCAGGCGACACCCAGGCGCCCACGGCCCCCTCCGGGCTGGCCTTCACCGAGCCGTCGACCGGGCAGATCAAGCTGACCTGGACGGCCTCTTCCGACAACAAGGGCGTCACCGGTTACGACATCTACGCCAACAACGTGCTCCGCAGGAGCGTGGCCGGCGATGTCACCACCTACACCGACACCCAGTCCGCCGCCACCACCGTCAGTTATGTGGTGCGGGCCAAGGACGCGGCGGGCAACACGTCCGGTGCCAGCAACACCGTGACGCGCAACGGATCCACCAGCGCCGCGTCGAACCTCGCCGTCTCCAAACCCATCACCGCCTCGTCCGTGGTCCACACGTTCGTCGCGGCCAACGCCAACGACAACTCGCTCACCACCTACTGGGAGGGCGCCGGCGGAAGCTACCCGAACACCCTGACCGTCAAGCTGGGTGCCAACGCCGACACCGAGAGCGTCGTCGTCAAACTCAACCCCGACAGCAGCTGGGGCGCGCGCACCCAGAACATCCAGGTACTCGGACGTGAGCAGGACGCCACCTCGTTCACGAACCTGGCCGCCGCCAAGGACTACGCGTTCAGTCCCGGCACGGGCAACACGGTGACGATCCCGGTCACCGCCCGGGTGGCCGACGTCCAGCTGAAATTCACCTCCAACACCGGATCCGGCGCCGGTCAGGTCGCCGAGTTCCAGGTGCTGGGTGCTCCGGCCCCCAACCCGGACCTGCAGGTCTCGGCAGTCACCTCGTCTCCGGCGGCGCCCGTGGAGTCGGACGCCATCACGCTGTCGGCGACCGTACGCAACACGGGCGCGGTCGCCTCGCCCGCCGGCAAGCTGGACTTCGAGCTCGGCGGCTCCAAGGTGGCCACGGCCTCGGTCGGCTCCCTCGCCGCAGGCGCCTCCGCCCAGGTCACCGCCGGCATCGGAGCGCGCGACGCAGGCAGCTACACGCTGGGCGCGGTCGTCGACCCGGCGGGCGAGATCATCGAGCAGAACGAGACCAACAACCGCTTCACCAGCGGCGCTCCACTGGTCGTCAAGCCGGTCTCCAGCTCCGACCTCGTGGCGGGCGCGGTCACGACCTCCCCGTCGGCCCCGTCGAACGGCGACACGGTCACTTTCTCCGTCGCCGTCAAGAACCAGGGCTCGGTGGCCTCCGCGAGCGGCAGCCACGGGATCACCCTGAGCCTGATCGACTCCAAGGGTGCCACGGTGAAGACACTCACCGGTGCGCACAACGGAGCCGTCGCGGCCGGTGCGACGACCTCACCGGTCTCCCTCGGCACCTGGACGGCCGCCAACGGCTCGTACACGGTGAAGGTGGTGCTCGCCGACGACGCCAACGAACTGCCGGTGAAGCGCGAGAACAACACCAGCACCGAGTCGCTCTTCGTCGGACGCGGCGCCAACATGCCGTACGACATGTACGAGGCGGAGGACGGCGTCGCGGGCGGCGGCGCAAAGGTGGTCGGCCCCAACCGGACCGTCGGCGACGTCGCGGGCGAGGCGTCGGGCCGCAAGGCGGTCACCCTCGACAGCACCGGCAACTACGTGGAGTTCACCACCAGAGCGACCACCAACACCCTGGTCACCCGGTTCTCGATCCCGGACTCGGCGGGCGGCGGCGGCATCGACTCGAAGCTGAACGTCTACGTGGACGGTACCTTCCTGAAGGCCATCGACCTCACCTCGAAGTACGCCTGGCTGTACGGGAACGAGACCGGACCGGGCAATGACCCCGGCTCGGGCGCACCCCGTCACATCTACGACGAGGCGAACGTCATGCTGGGCAAGAACGTCCCGGCGGGCAGCAAGATCCGGCTGCAGAAGGACGCGGCCAACACCAGCGCGTACGCCATCGACTTCGTCAGCCTGGAGCAGGTCTCCCAGGTGGCGAACCCGGACCCGGCCACCTACACCGTGCCCGCAGGCTTCACCCACCAGGACGTCCAGAACGCCCTGGACAAGGTCCGTATGGACACCACGGGAACCCTCGTGGGCGTCTACCTGCCGGCCGGTGACTACTCCACCTCCAGCAAGTTCCAGGTCTACGGCAAGGCCGTGAAGGTCGTCGGTGCCGGGCCCTGGTTCACCCGGTTCCGGGCCCCGTCCACGCAGGACAACACCGACATCGGGTTCCGTGCCGAGGCCAGTGCGAAGGGTTCGTCGTTCTCGAACTTCGCGTACTTCGGCAACTACACGTCCCGTATCGACGGACCGGGCAAGGTGTTCGACTTCTCGAACGTCTCCGACATCGTGATCGACAACATCTGGAACGAGCACATGGTGTGCCTCTACTGGGGCGCCAACACCGACAACGTCACGATCAAGAACTCCCGGATCCGGAACATGTTCGCCGACGGCATCAACATGACCAACGGCTCCACGGACAACCACGTGACCAACAACGAGGCACGGGCCACGGGCGACGACAGCTTCGCGCTGTTCTCGGCGATCGACGCCGGGGGCTCGGACATGAAGAACAACGTGTACGAGAACCTCACGTCCATCCTCACCTGGCGGGCAGCGGGTGTGGCCGTGTACGGCGGCTACGACAACACCTTCCGCAACATCCTCATCGCCGACACCCTGGTGTACGCCGGGATCACGGTCAGCTCGCTGGACTTCGGCTATCCGATGAACGGATTCGGGACCGGCCCCACGGCTATCGAGAACGTGTCGGTCGTGCGGTCCGGCGGCCACTTCTGGGGAACGCAGACCTTCCCCGGGATCTGGCTGTTCTCGGCCTCGAAGGTCTTCCAGGGCATAAGGATCTCCCACGTGGACATCGTCGACCCGACGTACAGCGGGATCATGTTCCAGACGAACTACGTGGGAGGACAGCCGCAGTTCCCGATCAAGGACACGGTGCTCACCGACATCTCGATCACGGGCGCGCGCAAGAGCGGCGACGCCTTCGACGCGAAGTCGGGCTTCGGGCTGTGGGCGAACGAGCTGCCGGAGGCGGGGCAGGGCCCTGCCGTCGGTGAGGTCACGTTCAACGGGCTGAAGCTCAGCGGCAACGCCCAGGACGTGAAGAACACCACCTCCACCTTCAGGATCAACATCAATCCGTAAGGGTTCGGAGGCAGTGCGGCGGGGTGTTTCCCGGGTTCCGGAGGGGGCTCGGGGGGCACCCCGCCGCGCGTAACCGCTTGCAGCGGTAAGTCTGTCTCTTGCATGCATCAACCCCGGAGATCGGTGGTGGCCCTCCCGGGTGGCCCGCGTGGCGGTGGCAGGTCAGCCCGCACAGCGTGCCTGGATCGGCCCGTAGGGCCGCACAGAAGTGTTCTGTGGGTGCGTCGGACCGCTCTCACTGGACGTCTCGTCACATGCGGAGTGCTGTCAAACATTTACGAAAACTGCGCGAGATATTGCGCTCGCTTGTCGCCGGTGGTTGAGTGTGCCGCGCCCCGGCAGACAGTCGGCCGGGTCTTCCGTGCTCATGCCCGAAGGGGACCATCGATGAGAAGTGCTGGGTTTCGCCGTACCCGCCGTGCCTCCGCGGCCGCCGTTGTCACCGCGCTCGCCCTGACCGCCCTTGCCTCCTGCGGCACGAGCAGCAGCGGCGACGGGAACGACGACTCCGGCAGCGGATCGTCCGATCCGTCGGCGCCGCTCGACCCGAAGGCCAAGGTGACGCTGTCGATCGACTGCATGCCGCCGGCCGCGAAGGCCGCGGAGCTGCGCGAGTGGAACGAGGACATCAAGACGTTCAACAAGCAGTACCCGAACGTCAAGATCAACGGGAAGTCGACGCCGGGCCAGTGCCTGGAGCCGCCGCGCTTCACGGCCATGCTCAAGGGCAAGTCACAACCGGACGTGTTCTACGCCTACTTCACCGACCTCCAGCAGGTGCTGGACAACGACGGCGCCGAGGACATCTCCGCGTACGTCAACGACACTTCCGTGCCCGCGCTCAAGGACATCCAGCCCCAGGTGCTCGATGTCGCACGCAAGGACGGCAAGCTCTACGCGCTGCCGACCAGCAACTACACCATGGGCCTCATGGTCAACCGGAAGCTGTTCACGCAGGCCGGGCTGGACCCCGACGCCCCGCCGGCGACCTGGGGCGAGGTCCGCGCCGCGAGCAAGAAGATCGCGGCACTGGGCAACGGCATCGCCGGATTCGGCGAGTACAGCGCCGGCAACAACGGTGGCTGGCACTTCACCGCCACGCAGTACGGCCTGGGGGGAGACGTCGTGGACACGAGCGGCAAGAAGGCCGCGTTCAACGACGACAAGGGCAAGCAGGTCCTCCAGCAGCTGCACGACATGCGCTGGGAGGACGACAGCATGGGTAAGACCCAGCTGCTGAAGTGGGGCGATCTGCAGAAGCAGATAGCCACCGACAAGCTCGGCATGTTCCTCGCCGCGCCCGACGACATCACGTACATGGTGCAGCAGCTCGGTGCGAAGTACGAGAACTTCGGCATGGGCCCGATCCCCGGGGCCGAGGGCACGCTCTTCGGCGGGAACAACTACATGATCAAGAAGGGGAGTTCACCCGACAAGATCAAGGCCGCCGTCGCCTGGCTGAACTTCCAGAACCTCACACCGAAGAAGGGGCAGTTCGACTGGGGCCGCAGGAAGGCCGACAACCTCCCCGTCGGACTTCCGCAGCCCAACTTCTTCCTCGGCGGGAGCAAGACGACGGACGACGCCGAACGCGTCGCCAACGCCACGATGCCCGTCGAGAACTTCAAGGCCTTCATGGACAAGCCCGTCCAGGGCAAGGCCGAGCCGCCGAAGGCCCAGGAGATCTACAAGATCCTCGACAACGCGA
>NZ_JBHWZS010000286.1:0-11150 GCF_042728155.1 Streptomyces sp. NPDC060209 | reverse complement strand
TTTTTTTTTATAAGAGACACAGCGCGGCGCGCCGGGCCCCGGCCGGCCGGGGCACGGCGCGGGCTCATCCCTGCTGCGCGGTTGCGGTGGTCTCCTCCGGGGGCACGCCGACGGGCTCCCCCGTGCCCTTGCGCAGGTGCACCATGAGCCCGATGAACCCGGCCGCGAATCCGCTGAACAGTCCCGATATCCCGTGGTTGAGCGCGTTGACCGAGGCACTGTCGGGCACACCGACGACCAGGTAGTTGACGGCGGCGCTGATCACCGAGCCGAACAGGGCGCCGATCAGTCCGCTCAAGAGGGACACGCGCAGGGGCGACGGCGCGGCCAGGGGGATCGGGGCAGGTCTGCGCGGTGTGGACATGATGGGAGGCCCTCCAGACAGGCGAGACGCAAGATCGGGGGGTGCGGCAACACCCTTGAGCACGCCACTGTGCCTGGCAACTTCACTGCCCGTACCCTGAGATGACGCATTACGTCGGGTTCGGACGGTTGCCCGGTCGTGAGGGGTGCGGGGGAGTGGCGGCCATAAGTGGTCGGAGCGCCGTCCCGGATGGCGTAGAGTTGCAATCACAACGGCGCGGGGTGGAGCAGCTCGGTAGCTCGCTGGGCTCATAACCCAGAGGTCGCAGGTTCAAATCCTGTCCCCGCTACTGAAGACAGAGGCCCGGATCCTTTCAAGGATCCGGGCCTCTGTCGTATGCCGTCACCCTGCCGCCCGGTTACGGGCTTGACCTTGACGCTGCGTAAAGATCTAGCGTTTCCGGCATGGAGTGGTCCATCCAGGAAATCGCCAGGCGAGCCGGCACCACGAGCCGCACTCTGCGGCACTACGGAGACGTCGGTCTCCTTCCGCCGAGCCGCACGGGTGCCAACGGCTACCGCTATTACGACCAGGAGGCACTGGTCCGGCTCCAGCGCATTCTGCTGCTGCGGGAGCTGGGGCTCCCGCTGCCCGAGATCAAGGACGTGCTGGAAGGGCAGCGGGACACCTCCGCGGCGCTCCGGGCCCATCTGCGGCTGCTGGAGCAGGAGCGGGAGCGCATCGGGCGGCAGATCGCCTCGGTGCGGACCACTCTCCACAGGACCGAGGAAGGGGAGGAACTCATGGCCGAGGAAGTGTTCGACGGCTTCGACCACACGGCGTACGAGCGGGAGGTCACGGAACGCTGGGGCCGGGAGGCGTACGAGCGGAGCGGCCGGTGGTGGCGCGGACTGGGCGAGACGGAGCGTGCCCGCTTCCAGGGAGTGCACGAGGCCATCGCCCGGGACTACGGGGTGGCCAGAGCGGCCGGCCTGGAGGCCGGCGGCGAGGAGGCGCAGGACATCGCGCGGCGGCACTGCGAGTGGCTGTCGGCGACGACGGAAGTCACACGTGCGTATGTGACCGGCCTCGGGGAGATGTACGTCGCCGATCCCCGCTTCGGGAGGAACTACGATCGCTACGGAGACGGAACTGCCGTCTTCGTACGGGATGCACTGACGATCTACGCGCAGCACCGGCTCTCCGACTGACCCCCGGAGGGCGGGGCTCCGGCGCGCTCCTCCCTTTGGCCGATGACGAGTCGCCGCTCGGCGCGGCTCCGGCCAGCCTGGGTGGGGCGCGGTACCGTCCGCAGCCGTGGGTGGACCGGGCAGGAGCACACAGGTGGGGAAGCGGGACGGACGGCGAGGGGGCGCTGCCGGGAACTCCCGTTCCCGGCGGTTCGTGCGCGCTCTCCCCGCCCTGATGATCTGTGCCGGGGTGGCCTTCGACCTCGGCACGCCGGCCGAGGTCACCGCCGTTCCGCTCTTCGCCGCGGCCCCGTTGATCGCCGCCCCGTTCTTCTCGCTCGCCGGCACCGTCCGGGTCGGAGTGGCCGCGATTCTCGTCGTGCTCGCCATCCGGATCTCGGACGGCGTGCTCGCCAAGGTCGTGCCGATCACGGACCTGCTCACCCTGGTGACCGTCGCCGCGCTCTCCCTCGTCATCAACCGCGTCGTACGCCGCGGGAACGAGCAGCTGGCCTCTGCCAAGGTCATCGCGGAGACCGCGATGCGCGCGGTGCTCCCGACGCCCGAGGACCGGATCGGCGGAATGCTGGTCGCGGCGCGGTACGAGGCGGCCCAGGCGGACGAGTTCGTCGGCGGCGACCTGTTCGCCGTCGCGGACACGCCGTACGGGGTGCGCCTGGTCGTCGGGGACGTACGGGGCAAGGGGCTGGACGCCGTGGCGGCGGTGGCCGTCGTGATCGGGGCGTTCCGGGAGGCCGCCGAGCAGGAGCTGTCGCTGGAGGGGGTGGTCCAGCGGCTGGAGCGGGCGCTGGCCCGGGAGGGCTCACGGCGGGGCGGGCTCGACTCCATGGAGGGGTTCGTCACCGCCGTCCTGGCGGAGATCCCGGCCGGCTCGGAGACGCTGCGGGTCATCAACCGCGGTCACCCCGAGCCGCTCGTGCTGTACCCGGACGGGGCGCTAGACGTACTGGCGCCGACCACGCCCGCCCTGCCGCTCGGGATGGGGCTGGGCGCGTGGCCGGACCGGTCGGACGAGTGGACGCTGCCCGCGGGAGCGATGTTCCTGGCGTTCACCGACGGGCTCTCCGAGGCGCGGGACGCGAAGGGTGTCTTCTACGACCCGGCGGCACGGCTGCGCGGCCGGCTCTTCCCGGGGCCCGAGGAGCTGCTGTCCGCGCTCACCGATGACGTACGGCTGCACACGGGAGGCAGGTCGACGGACGACCTGGCGCTCCTCGCGGTCGCCCGCCCGGCGCGGGGCCAGCAGGAGCGGCGGACCACCGTGAAGATCGTGCGACGGGACAGTGAATGACCCGTCGCGACCGTCGGTAGTCGAAGGACCCCGCTCCGCATAACATTTGACTTACCGTCAGAAACTGCTGGCTGGATGAGGGGCGTTCAACTCGCCCGTTTGAGACCGTTTGACCCCTGTAAGTCCAGGCCAGAGTCATGAACGATCTGTGGGAACAGCTTGGAATCGGACCCGGGTGTCTATTAACGTTCGATAACGCAGCGCGGTTGTACCTGTCGTCGCAAGAGGCGGCACCGTGCGCAGCGCCGAATTCCGCAAGGGAACCGGGGAACCACCTACATGGGGTGAATCGGACACCTGTGTCTCGTGAGAGACGAAGGGGCCCGTAGGAGACCTTCCTGCTCCGAACCCGTCAGCTAACCCGGTAGGCGAGAAGGAAGGAAAGGAGTGCGCCCACGTGGCGTCCAACCAGCCTGCCCCCGAGGCCCCGTCATCCTTCAGGACCGACAGCTTCGGTGATGAGGACAGGACATGGGAGGAATGGAACCCCACCGAGGAGTCCATCCGTCCCGTACGCGGCCGGCATCGCGTAGCCAAGCAGCGCGGCCTCGCCCGTAGCTCCACCGTCCTCGGCGTCGGGGTCATCGCGGCCGTCGGAGCGGGCGGCATGGCCACCGCGCAGAGCAAGCCGCCGGTCTCCATTTCTCTTCCCGATTCCATCGCGGACAATCTCCCTGACGCCAAGTCCCTTCCCGGCGTCAGCGCGTTCATGTCCGGCGACTCCGACTCGGACCACGAGACGGTCGCCGCGTCCTCCCCGCTCACCACCGCGGGGATCACCGCCGCCGAGGCCGAGCAGGGCGCCACCGACGCCGGCGAGGCGCTGCGCGCCCGAATCCTCCAGCAGGCGGAGCAGCAGCAGGCCGGAGCCGATGCCGAGGCCAAGGCCGCGGAGGAGAAGGCTGCGGCCGAGGCGGCCGCGGCCCAGGCGGCGAAGCAGCAGAGCGTGGCCGAGGCCGAGGCTGCCGCGAAGAAGAAGGCTGCGGAAGAGGCGGCGAAGAAGAAGGCGGAGGCCGAGCGCCTCGCCAAGCTCGCCGCCAGCTACGCCGTCCCGACCTCCTCCTACTACATCAGCTCGACCTTCGGTCAGGCCGGTTCGATGTGGTCCTCCGGCTACCACACCGGGCTCGACTTCGCGGCCCCGACCGGTACCCCGGTCAAGGCCGTGCACAGCGGCACGGTGAAGTCGGCCGGCTACTCCGGCGCGTACGGCTACCGCACGGTCCTGGAACTGGATGACGGCACCGAGGTCTGGTACTGCCACCAGTCCTCGATGGACGTGACCGCCGGTCAGAAGGTCACCACCGGCCAGACCATCGGCCGCGTCGGTGCGACCGGCAATGTGACCGGCGCGCACCTGCACCTGGAGATCCACACCCCGGACGGCTCGGGCATCGACCCGATGAGCTGGCTCCGCGGCAAGGGCCTCACCATCTGAGCCCTCGGGTCCTTCGTCCGGACAAGGCCGGGGCACGCGAGCCCGGCCCGATCCGGAACGGGAGACCCGGCGCCGGCACCCGGCGCACCAGAACCCCGGCGGCCCTGACGCACGACCCCCCGACGTCAGGGCCGTCGGTCTGTCCGGGACCACGGAGCCCCGGCCCCCCGGGTGGAAATCTCCGGGTGGGGCCCGGTGCAGCGGAATAGTTGCCTCCGCCGAATGGTTGTGCCTAGGCATGACATCTTTGCGCCCGCTCGGATCTTCGAGCCTTCAGGTCTTCCCCCTCGCCCTCGGCGGCAACGTCTTCGGCTGGACCGCCGACGAGGACCGGACGTTCGCCGTCCTCGACGCGTACACGGCGGCCGGCGGCAACTTCATCGACACCGCAGACTCCTACTCCGCCTGGATCCCGGGTAACGAGGGCGGTGAGTCGGAGACCCTCATCGGCAAGTGGCTGGCGGCCCGTTCCCGCCGCGACGATGTCGTCATAGCCACCAAGGTCGGCGCGCACCCCTCGTACAAGGGACTCTCGCCCACCACGATCAAGGAGGCGGCCGAGGCGTCGCTGCGCCGGCTCGGCACCGACCACATCGATCTCTACTACACGCACTTCGACGACGAGAGCGTCCCCGTCGAGGAGATCATCACCGCGCTCGACCAGTTGGTGAAGGCCGGCACCGTGCGGGAGATCGCCGCGTCCAACATCAGCCCCGAGCGGCTCCAGGCCTCCCTGGACTTCTCCGAGCGCGAGGGCCTGGCCCGTTACGTCGCACTGCAGCCGCACTACAACCTCGTCTCGCGCGACACCTACGAGGGCGCGCTCCAGGACACGGCGGCCGGTGCCGGTCTCGCCGCCGTCCCGTACTTCGCACTCGCCTCGGGCTTCCTCACCGGCAAGTACCGGCCGGGGGCGGCGGTCGAGAGCGCGCGGGCCGAGGGCGCGGGCAAGCACCTGGAGACCGAGCGCGGCCGCAAGGTGCTCGCGGCGCTCGACAGGATCGCCCAGGAACACGACGCCGAAATCGCCACGGTCGCCCTCGCGTGGCTGGCCTCCCGGCCGACCGTGACCGCGCCGATCGCCTCCGCGCGCACGGTCGAACAGCTGCCCGCGCTGGTGGCGGTGGCCGAACTCCGGCTGACCGGGCAGGAGCTTGCGGAGCTGACCGAGGCATCCGCCTGATCCTCTACGCGGGCGGCGTGCGGTGCCCGCCGTCCTCCAGGTACGGGTTGTAGCCGCCGTAGTGGCGGTGCGGAGCGGGGAGCTGCTGCGGAGGCGGGCCGCCAGCGGGGAACTGACGGGGGAACGGGGGCGGCACGGGCGGCCGGTGGGTGCGTAGCCGGCCTGTCGCGTGGGCCGCGTACGTCAGGGCCGGCACCGCGATGTCCCGGCGCTGCCAGAGGTGGTGCAGCAACTCCTGCTCGCGCAGGGCGAAGTCCGGGCCCGCGCCGTCGTGTCGGGCCCTCCGGCGCAGCATGGCCAGGGACGTCGCGAACGACTCGTACTCCGCGACGGCACGGGCCGCGGACTTGCCCCGGGCCCGGTCCGGGTGACTGTTCCAGTGCCTGGCGACGTCCCGGGCCATGCCCCGTGCGCGCATCGAGGCCAGCGCGAGCGGCTCGGCGGGGGCCAGCCAGCCGGCCGCCGCGTACACCGGCAGCTCGGTGGAGAGCGTGCGCAGCTCCCGCTGGCGCGACCAGATCGCCAGCCAGGTCACCAGGCCGAAGGACGGCACCATGAAGGCGCCGTACACCAGGTAGAAGCCGTACGGTCCGAAGGCCGACGAGCCGTTCCAAAGGGCGTGCGTGCCCATGGCGAGGACGAGCCCGAGCAGCGGCAGGACGACACGGCGCACCCGGTGACGCGCGCCGCCGAGTGCCGCGATGCCGAAGCCGATGCCGGAGAGCACCGTGAACAAGGGGTGCGCGAACGGCGACATCACCACGCGTACGAAGAACGTCCCCGCCGTCACGGAGGCGAAGCCCGTGGTCCCGAGCTGCTGGTCCTCGCCGAAGGCATTGCCCAGGTAGAGGATGTTCTCGGTGAACGCGAAGCCTGTCGCGGTGAAGCCGGCGACCACGATGCCGTCGACGACCCCGCCGAACTGCCGTCTGCGGAAGAGGAAGATCAGCAGGACCGCGATGGCCTTCGCGCTCTCCTCGACGACCGGGGCGACGAGCGTGGCCCCGAGGGTGTCGGCGCTCGCCGGATCCGCCGTGGCCGTCGCTATCCACCGGGTCGCGAAGGAGTTGGCGATGATCGCCACGAGCGCGGCGGCGCAGGCACCCCAGGAGAAGGCGAACAGCAGATTCCGCCACGGGCCCGGCTCGACCCGGTCGAGCCAGCGGAACGCCGCCATCAGCAGCGGCACGGGCAGCACAGCCAGCCCCAGTCCCACCAGGAAGCCCTCGGTGCCCGTCTGCTGACGCACCAGGGCCAGGATCACCAGACCGCAGAGCGCGAGCACTGTGATCACGGCGCCGGCGCGGAACGCCTTGCTGCGCCAGACCATGCCGACGCGGCGGGGCCGGTAACGCCACTGGCCTCGCTCGGGGACGGCGCCCAGGAACTCGTCGAGCTGCTGCTCCTCGAGAACCGGGACGGCCGGCTGCTGGTGCTGCACGGACCCCTCGGACATCCGACGACCCTAACGAGGGCGACTGACACCTGGCCACGCCGCGGTGCACGGGGGGCCGGGCAATGGCTGATCAGCGACGGGTGAACAGCACGTCGTGCACGACGTGTCCCTTGTCCAGGCCCTGGCCCTCGAAGCGGGTCAGCGGCCGGAACGCGGGCCGGGGGGCGTAGCCGCCGTCCGCCTGGGTGTTCTCGAACAGCGGGTGTGCCGTCAGGACTTCCAGCATCTGCTCGGCGTACGGCTCCCAGTCCGTCGCGCAGTGGACGACCGCGCCCGGCTTCAGCCGCCGCGCCACCAGGTCGAGGAATTCCGGCTGGATCAACCGGCGCTTGTGGTGCCGCTTCTTGGGCCACGGGTCGGGGAAGTACACCCGGAGCCCGTCCAGGGCGTCCGGCTCCAGCATCTCCCGGAGCAGGATGATCGCGTCACCGTTGGCGACACGGACGTTGGACACCCCGGCCCGGTCCGCGAGACCCAGCAGATTGCCCTGGCCGGGGGTGTGCACATCGACGGCCAGAATCCCGGTGTCCGGGTCGTCGGCCGCCATCTGGGCCGTCGCCTCGCCCATGCCGAAACCGATCTCCAGGACCACCGGGAGGCCGTCGAACAGCGTGGGGAGATCGAGGACAGCGCGGCCGTCGATGTCCAGGCCCCACTTGGGCCACAGCCGCTGGAGGGCGTCCTCCTGGCCGGCGGTCACCCGGCTGCGGCGCGGCTGGAAGCTGCGGATCCGGCGCTCGTGGTGCGAGCCCGCGGGGTCGGCGGCCGGGCCGCCGGGGAAGCGGGGCTCCTGGCGCAGCCTGCGCTGGCGCTCGAAAGAGGCGGCGCGGCGCGCCGCCGCGTCGGCGTCGGGCGTCTCTGGGGTGGGGTTCACAGGATCAGACACAATGACCCGATTCTACGGCGGGAGGCGTCCACCCCGTCGCGCGAGCCCGCAGCAGGGCCCGTCGCGCCACCTCCCTCCCGATGGGCAGGGACGCGGTGGCCGCGGGAGACGGGGCGTTCAGCACGTGCACGGTGTGCGGGGCGTCCCGGATCAGGAAGTCGTCCACCAGGGTGCCGTCCCGCAGGACCGCCTGGGCCCTGACGCCGGCCGGGGACGGCCGCAGATCGGCCTCCGTCACCTCAGGCAGCAGTCGCTGGACGGCTCGGGTGAACGCGCTCTTCGACAGGGATCGGTGCATCTCGCCCGCCCCGTACCGCCAGTGTCGCCGGGCGATCCGCCAGGAGCCGGGCCAGGCCAGGGTGGCGGCCAGCTCGCCCGGGTGGACGACCGTCCGGCCGTACCCCTCACGGGCCAGGGCCGGCACGGCGTTCGGCCCGACGTGGACCGTGCCGTCGACACCCCGGGTCAGATGCACCCCGAGGAACGGGAACGCCGGGTCCGGCACTGGATAGACGAGGCCGCGCACCAGCTCCGGCCTGGTCAGCTCGTAGTACTCCCCGCGGAACGGCACGATGCGCGCCCCCGGATCGTCGCCCGCGAGCAGCGCCACGCGGTCGCTGTGCAGGCCCGCGCAGTTGACCAGCACACGCGCCCTGACCACCTGGCCGTCGGCCGTGCGCACCGCGACACCCCACGGGCGCCGGTCGACGGCGACGACCTCCGCGCCGTAACGGATCTGCCCGCCCGAGGCGCTCACCTCGGCGGCGAACCGGACGGCCACCGCGGTGAAGTCGCACACTCCCGTCGTCCCGACCCGGATCGCAGCCAGGCCGTGCACCCGCGGCTCGTGCTCCGCGATCTGGGCGGGGCCGAGCTCCCGGACCGGCAGGCCGTGCGCCCGGCCGCGCTGCACCAGGGCGTGCAGCCGGGGCAGCTCTCCGCTGTCGGTCGCGACGATCAGCTTGCCCGTCACCGCGTGGGCGATTCCGTGCTCCGCACAGAAGTCCACGAGCTCGGCGGCGCCCCGCACCGCGTAGCGCGCCTTGAGCGAGCCGGGTGGGTAGTAGATGCCGCTGTGGATCACCCCGCTGTTGCGCCCGGTCTGATGCCGGGCCGGGCCCCACTCCTTCTCCAGCACCGTGACCCGGGTGCCGGGCGCGGTGCGCGTGATCGCGTACGCGGTCGACAGACCGACGATTCCGCCACCGATCACCAGCACATCGCAGTCGTACGCCGCGTGCGTCATCATCACGCCACCTCCCACCCCGATAGTGCACTGACCCACTGACAACGGGCTCAAACCAGGGACGGCGTGTGCGTGGCGGGATGTTCCGCTTCCGGACCCGGCGAAACCGGGGCGTACCGGTGGCGCCCCGGGGCCGGTGCCCGGATCAGGCCGGGGTCACGAGAAGCGGACGGGCTCGTTCCCGTAGTTCGGCCACGCGGGGTTCGTCCCCGTACGGCTCGAGGCGGTGCAGCAGGTCGCGCACGTACTCCGTGGTGCGCGCCGAGGAGATGCGTCCCGCCACCTCCACCGCCCGCGTCCCCGCCGCGCAGGCCGCGTCGAGGTTGCCCGACTCCAGCTCGGCGACCGCGGACACGACGAGGCGCAGCCCGTGGGAGCGGACGAACTCGTCGGTGGGTTTCGACAGGGCCTGCTCGGTGAAGCGCCGCACCTGGCGGGGCGCCTTGAGATCGCGATAGCACTCGGCGGCGTCGGCGGCGAATCTGTCGTACGAGTAGAAGCCGAGCCACGCCGGGTCGGAGTCACCGGCCCGGGAACGCTCCAGCCAGCTCTCGGCGGCCCGGAGTGCGGCCCCCGCGGCCGGTGCGTCGCCGGCCTTGGCGTGGGCGCGCGCCTCCACGAGCCGGAAGAAGCTCATCGTCCGTGCGGTGGCGAGCCCGCGATTGCGCTCGACCGCGGCCTGCGCGAGGTCCACGCCCTCGTCGGCGAAGCCCCGGTAGGTCGCCTGCAGGGACATCGACGCCAGGACGTATCCGCCCAGCGGTACGTCGGCTGCGGCGCGCGCCAGGCGCAACGCCTGGATGTAGTAGCGCTGCGCGGCCTCCTGCTGGCCGGTGTCGAAGGCCATCCATCCGGCGAGCCTGGTCAGCTCGGCGGAGGCGCCGAAGAGCGCCCTGCCCACCTCGTCGCTGTAGGAGCCCAGCAGGAGCGGTGCGGCGTCGACCCGTAAGCACTCCGGGACCATGGAGGAACGCCAGTCGCCGCCACCGTATTTGGAGTCCCACCGGCGCGCGTCCTGGGCGGCCTCGCGCAGCTTGGTCACGTCGCTGTGGCCCACGCGCAGCAGCGGTCCGTCGACCGTGCCCCCGCCCGCGGTGTCCGGGCCCGGCTGGACGGGCACCCCGGCCTGCGCCCCGGGTGCGCCCTCCGGGCCGAGGATCGCCGCCTGGGCGGCGGCCGGGTCCCGCGCCACCGACGGATCGGCGGGGGTTATGAGCCAGCGGGACGCGGGGGTCGCATAGGCGCTCACCGCGAAGGAACCCGCCAGCGACTGCCAGATCCCACCGCCGCCCCGGCGGCCCGCCAGATCCAGCCGGTACAGATCCGTCGCCGACCGCACCGCCTCGCCCACGTCCCGGGGGAAGGCCAGGCCGACCTCGGGCGCCGGGTCGGCGTCCGCCAGCCCGATCTCGTGCAGCGGGACGGGACGGCCGAGTTTGGCCCCTATCGCCGCCGCGATGAGATGGGGCGCGGCGCCCTGCGGCACCATGCCCTTGGCGACCCACCGGGCCACCGACGTCTTGTCGTAACGAAGTGTCAGACCGCGCTGCGCCCCGAGGTCGTTGACCCGCCGGGCGAGGCCGGCGTTGCTGATTCCCGCGAGGGCGAGAACCGTGCCGAGCTTCTCGTTCGGCCCGCGTTGCTCCCTGGACATAGCCACCCCTCGACACACAGACGGCTGCCGCGTCACCGTCGGGCGCGCGGCATTCGTACCGTGTTCTCCCCAGCTACGGTCCCGGGCACTCCGGCCGCACACGCATTTGGCCGAGCCCCGTGGAATATGCCGCCCTGCTGAGAACATCGGTAAACCCAGCGTAGTTCGCCGCATCCCCACCGTTAAGGGGCAGACCTCCGTATGGCGGGAATGTTGTCCGTGCGGTGCGAGGCGTGGGCGCCGTGCTCCTGATGTGTGGCCGTGCGCCCGGCCGTGCGCTCTGCCCCGGCCGGTGCGCAAGCGCTTCGATGGGTCCTGCGTGGGTCGGCCCGTTGAACTGGACTCGGCGGGCTGGGGGAGACCGCCGCCCCAATCCCCGCGGGCGGCGAACCGGTCCGGGAGGTGATGAACACCTCCCGGACTGTGCGCCGCACGGGCGGGGTTCGGGAAAGCGGACGTGCGGGCCGGCGCACCGGGGGGA
>NZ_JBHWZS010000285.1:0-11171 GCF_042728155.1 Streptomyces sp. NPDC060209 | reverse complement strand
CTTGTTTTTTTTTTAACGACACTGGGGGTTTTGCGGGTATACACTTTTCGGGGGCCCCCGTTTCTGTTTATTAAGAAACAGGGACGGGGGCGCCGAGTGATCACTCGGCGCCCCCGTCCGTATTCGTGGCGGGTGACTGCTCCCTTAGCGAGCCGAACAGTTCTGCCGGTACTCCGAAGGTTCTGGAGAGAATCGGAAACCAGCGCGGCGGGACTCTCTGTCGACCGCGCTCGACATGGCAGTACGTCGAACTCGACACTTTTAGTGTGCGGGCAACGTCCTTTGCCAACAATCCAGCGGTAAGGCGGAGTGACACCAGCGAAAGCGATTCGCCGTCCTCGATCAACTCGGTAACGGGCACGCCGAGGACGTTCGCAAGAAGTTGCAGCCGATCGGGGCGGGGGAGTCGACCCGTTGTTTCCCAGGTAGACACCGCGGCCCGCGAACAATCCAAGGCCGCAGCCAATTGACTTTGCGTCATCCCGCGCTTTCTGCGCAGGTGTCGCAGCCGCTCACGGCGTATGCGCACCCGTCTTGCCCCCCGTCTCGTTTGGCCGTGTGGGGCGGCACTCTAGCGCCCTTGATCACCTCCGTGGACGCCTGTGTCACAGCCCAGGCACAACCTGCCGGGGGTGGTTACCAACTTCTTTGACGCTGTGATCGAACCCGGCATATGGTCGATCATTGAGTGGCCACATGTGCCCAAGTGGGCGTAGTTGCGGGGGAGGTTACGGGGAGTGGTGTCGTTTGGAACCATCGCCCGGAAGGTCATGGGCCTACCGGAGCCAACCGGCAAGGACGGGACCGGCGAGAAATCGACGGCCGGTGTCCCCCGGCAGACCGAGGCGGCGCCACCACGGCCGGTGAATCCGTGGGAGTCCGCGGGCGCCGAGCTGCGGCAGCAGACTGCCACCGGCAAGGCGGCGAACGGCGCCCGGCCCGCGTCGTCGAGAACCTCCTCGGGCACCCCGTGGACTCCGCAGGACGAGCGGTCGGGCGCCGTGTTCTTGAGGCGCCTCGGCCGCGGCCTGGTCTGGTTCGTCGTCGTCCTGGCCGCCATCACCGGAGTGCGGGCCTGGTTCATCCCGCCCAAGGCGGCGGCGCCCAAGGCGCCCACCGTGAAGACCGAGGCGGCCTACCCCGACGAAGCGGCGCAGGCCGTCGCCGCGCGCTTCGCCCGCGCCTACCTCGGGTGGGACGAGAGCAAGGCCGCCGAGCGCGAGCAGCTCCTCGCGGCCGTCCTGCCCCCGGACTCCGACGCCACCATGGGATGGGACGGGCACGGTCGCCAAGACGTGCTAGCCGTCCAGCCGGGCGCCGTGACCAAGACCAAGAACGCCCAGGCGCGCGTACGGGTCGAGGTCCTGATCCGGCCCGTGGTCGAGGCCGACGCCGCCAAGGACAAGAAGAAGGCGACGGCCCCGGCCCAGGAGGCGGCCCGATGGGTCGGCCTCGACGTGCCGGTTGCCGAGTCCGCCGGACAGATCGTCGTCACAGGGCGGCCGGGCCTCGTCGGCATCCCCAAGCACGGGCCCAAGGCGCCGGACACGCCCACAACACAGACAGACCCGGAACTGAGCCAGCAGACCGAGAGCGCCGTCGACAAGTTCTTTAAGGCGTACGCCGCGGGCGACACCGAGGCCGTCACGGCGCCGGGCTCGAACGTGCCGGCGCTCCCGGCCGGGGTCGAGTACAAGGGGCTCGTCTCCTGGTCCGCAGACGCCGGAAGCGGCGACAGCCGCACCGGCACCGCCCGCGTCTCCTGGTCCCTCGGCGGGGCCTCGGTCGAGCAGGTCTACCGCGTGACCATCACGCAGGTGTCGAGCTCGGACGCCCACCGTTGGCAGGTCGACGACGTCCTCGGCGGGTCGGCCTGACCCGTCATGTCCCCAGCTCATAAATCATGAGCACCCGTCATAACTCCTGGCTAGCCTGCCCATTCACGTACAAGGGGGAACCCGTGGAACCTGTGCACCGCCTCGTCGAGCTCGCCGCGCCACTCACCACCGGGGCGGAGCTCAAAGACTGGATCTTGGTTGTGGTGGGGAACCTGTTCGCCGCGTTCCTCGCGGTGAGGGCCCTCGGGCACTTCCTGAAAAAGGAGTGGGGAGAGATGGTCACCCTCGCGGTGGCCGCCGTGTTCGTCGGCGCGGTCATCTGGGCCCCCGACGCCGTACAGGGCTTCCTTACGGGCGTGTGGGGCAAGGTCTCGGGGTCCGCCTGATGCGCGTAGGGCACACGTACACCAGGCATTTTGACCTTGAGACCAAGCAACACGAGTTGCTCGGCATGGACTTGGGGGAGGGGGCGCCGCGCCGCGCCCTCGTCCTAGGGCTCGTGCTCTATGCACTGTGGACCGGCGCCCTGTTGCTCCTGTTCGGCTTCCCGTCCAAGATCACGTTTACGCTCTACTTCCTGCCGCCGTTGATCACCGTCGTCTACGGAACGCAGCGATCACGGATAGTCGAGCGCCGATGGAACATCACCCGGTGGAGCATCGGGGTTCGGTACCTCGTCCTCGGACACCGGCCGATCATCAGCGCCGGGCGTCGCGCCGCCACCCGAAGCGAGTGGATCAGCCGCCGCGCCCGGTGGGCCGGTAAGGCCGAGCTCCTCGCCGAGTCGCCTCTCGGGCCGCTCGTCGAGCGGTGGCTCGGCGCCGAGGAGTCCGTCCCGCCCGGTGCCGGCGCCCCGGTCCGACTCTCCGCACGCCCTCGCCTGTACGGCCCTGACGCCGTCGGCAAGGCGTACGGCCGCAAGGCAATGCAGCAGTACAGGGGGAACACGTCGTGAAGGTTCTACAGAAGGTCGGGACGTTCCTCGGGGTGGGCGGTGACCGCTCGGCGATGCCGCCGCAGTACGTCGCCCTGGCCGATGGTCTCGTCATCACCGACAGCCACACGGAAGCGTGGTACGTCCTCGCCTCCTCGAACACTGACCTCATGTCCGAGACAGCGAGGGACGGCGAGCTCGACGCCGCGAACTCGGCCCTCGCGCGCACCCTCGCCGGGCATGACTGCCACCTTCGGGTGCTGTGGTCTCCGCTGCACGCCGAGGACTACGCCGCCGAGGCCGCCGAGATGTTCACCGCCGGGGACTGGCAGGAGTGGGCACAGATCCGCGTCGGCCGCCTCGAACAAATCGCCCTGCCCTCGCGTCACCTCCTCCTCGGCGTGCGCCTCACCGAGCGCACCGGGCAGGCGCAGAAGCTCGGCCGCCGAGGCGTCGAGGGCGGCCTCGGCCTCAACTCCTCGACCGTCGGTTCCCGTGAACTCGCCCGCCTCGATGCCCAGATGCGCCGCCTCGGCCGACGACTGGAGTCCTCCCCGTGGAAGGCGCAGCCGGCATCCGTCGAGATGCTCGCATGGATGATCAGCCGCGAGCAGCACCGCGGAACGCCCCTCCCCGCCCCGCGTGCCGGGGTCATCACGGGCGCCAAGCTCGCCGCCCTGACGCGCGGGCGCATCCTGCCCCACCCCGACCACCTGCGGGTGGTCGACGGACACGGCGACGTGACGGCCTGGGTGTCGGTGCTGACCATGTCCGGGTTCCCCGAGCAGATGGAGAGCCCGGGAAACGGTGAGTGGCTGCGCGTCCTCTCCGAGATCAACTACGTGCCGGACGTGGACGAGGAGAGCCTCGACCCGGACCTCGACCCGGGCGCGCTCATCCAGCCCGTCAGCCCCGAGGCGTCCGTACGGTTCCGCGTGATGCCCAAGCGGGACGCCCTCAAGAAGGTTGACGAGGCCCGCCGGTTGGCAAAGGAACAGCGCCGCAGCGCCTCGAAGGGGTCCGCCGAGGACCCCGGCCGGGACATCGAGGAGACCGAGGACGTCATGGCCGAGCTCACCCGCGACATGCGGCGTGAGGACGTGACCCTCGTCGAGGATCACCCCCGGCTCGTCGTGACGAGTGAGACCTCCCTCGAAGACCTCCGGGCCCGCATTGACGCGGTGATCACGCACTATGGCGGGTTCGGGATCGAGGTCACCGTCGGCGAGGAGGAGCAACGCGAGCTCTGGCTCGAAATGCAGCCGGGCGACCAACTGCGCGTGCCCGACCTCGGCCACGTCCGCGACGTCACCGCCCTGTCCGGCTCCTGGTGGTGGGGCGGCGCCAAGGTCGGCGACGACCGCGGCCCCATCGTCGGCTACCTCACCGGCAGCACGCCCGGCACGTTCCGCAACGATGTGACGGCCGGATCGGACCGCGGCGACGCGACGACGACCGCGTTCGTCGGCCGGTCCGGGCGAGGCAAAACCACGGCGATGATGCTCTCGCTCCTCGACGCCGGGTTCCGCGGCTCCTACGCCCTCGCGCTCGACTTCAAAGGCGACCTTGGCGGCCTGGTCACCGCGGCCCGCCGCTACGGCCTGAACGCTCACCTCGTCGAGACCGGCCCCAAGTTCGCCGGGGCCGTCGACCTGTTCACGCTCCTGGCGTCCGAGGGTGTCGACGTCGCCCGCGGTGAAGTGCCGGCGCAACTCTCCGTTGCCATCCCCGAGTGGCTGCGCGAGGCCGGGGCCGAGACACCGATCACCCGCGCGGTGAACGAGGTCATCGCCCAGGGCGAGCCCGCCACCTGGAAGGTGATCGAGTACCTGCGGCACATGGACGACGACCTCGGCCGCAAGGCGGGCGAGGCCCTCTACGAACTCGCGCAGAACGCCTTGGGTGCGCCGTTCATGGGCCGCCCGACCGGCGCCGGGGCGCCCATCAGCCCCGAACCGGGGATCTTCGTCGTGCAGATGCCGGGCCTGTCCCTGCCGCAGCCCGAGGAGGGCCGCCGGGACTGGACCCCCATGAAGCGCCTGAGTGTCGCCCTCATGCACTCGATGTTGGCGTTCGGCGTCACCACCGCAGGTCGCCGAGACCTGCGCGGCCTGCGCAAAGTGGTGGCCGTCCCCGAGGTCCACGTCCTCACGGCGACGCGGGAAGGCTCGTCCTTCTTGCAGTACATCGCCCGAGTGGGCCGCGCCCTTGCGACGTCGCTCCTCCTGGACACACAGGACCCCGAGTCGCTCGTCTCCATGGTCGGCGTCCTCGAACAGCTCACGACGGTGGCGGGCTTCCAGCTCACCACCCGCGAGCAACAGAACGCCCTGGCCGAGCTCCTCAGCCTGCCCAAGGACGCCCACACCCGCGCCCTGATTCAGTCCGTCGGCCTCCTGCCCGATGGCGAGATCCGGCACGGCCATTGCGTGATCCGTGACCGCCGGTTCTCCTGCGCCACCGTCCAGTGGGACGTACCGAGCGACGAACTTTTGAAGCTCCTCGACACCTCACCCAAGGCGGCCGACCAGTCCGCCGACGACGACCCCGTGAGCATGGAAAAGGTGGACGCATGATGCGCAAGACGACGGCCGCCGTACTGGCCGCCGGCATCCTCACCCTTGCCGGTTGCTCCTCGGACGGCGACGGCGGCAAGGACAGCAACCCCAGTGCCGGCGGGCAACAGGCCCCCAAGGACGACGCGCTCGTGAAGGTGGCCAAGCGCTACCAGGAGGCCGCCAACCGCGACGACTGGAAGGCCGCTTGCGGCCTCAGCTCCTCGCGGCTGCGCGGCGGCACGGTCGAGGAGTGCGCCGACAGGCTCACCGTGGACGAGCCCACGCCCGACCCCAGCGAGTCGAGCCCCTCGCCGTCGTTCTCCCCGCCGACGTACGCCGACGGCTCGACACCCGAGCCCATCGCGTCCCGCACGCCCACCGGGCCGGACCGCGCCGACACCGGCCCCGTCTCGGCCTCGGACGTCGTCGAGGTCTCGGCGGTCGAGGACCACCCGGCCGGGTACGGCGTGCTCGTCACCTACACCGTGAAGTGGCCCGGCAAGGACGCCACCACCACGCGCCGCGCGCTGCGCCTGGTCCAGCAGGGCGGGGCCTGGCTCGTCGACCAGCACGAGGACGTACAAGAGGGCGACATGGGGCACGGTTCGCCGGTCCGCGCCGCCCTGTCAGGGGGGTAACAGTGCTCGTCTACTACTACAAGTTGCCGCGGCTGCGGACCGTGTTGATTCCGCTCCTGTTCGCCTTCACCACGTTGATGGTGTTCGCCGGGCAGGCGCACGCCGCGGATATCGACCCAACGGGAATCGGCGACCTCATGCCGTCGCCCGATAACAAGGTGCCCGACGGGGAGGGCACTCTCTATGAGACGTACAGCAATCCGTCTCTGTGGCAGCTCGATTCCGATTTCGGTAAGTGGGACATCCTCGACCCGATGGCCGAGGCCATCGCAGATATCTGCATGGGTCTGATCGCCGTACTCGGTACGGCGTGCATTGTGATCGTGCAGTGGATTTTCCAACTGACCACGATCCCGGAACTTGAGGACGCCATCACAAAGAGCATCGGCGGGGCCGCCAAGGGCCTTACCGTAACGCTCCTCCCGAGCGCGCTCGCCGTCGGCGGCCTGGTGGCGTTCGTCCAGCACAAGAAGGGCGGCGGGGGCGGGGGCCTGTCGCAAATCGCCTGGGTGCTGATCTCCGGTGTCGTCTCGGTCTCGCTCCTGACCAGCCCTCAGACCTGGGTCGGCGGTATCGACAGCGCCCGTCAGGTCGGGTCGAGCGTCACCATGAACGCCACGGCGCAGGGCCTCGGCGACGGGTCGGGCGACTTCCCGTTCAAGCTCGACCATAAGCCGAAATTTAGCGGCAACGGTCGGGATGACGCACTCCGTAAATCGAGTGACGCCGTGTGGCGCGCATATGTGGCCACCCCGTGGTGTGTCGCTGAATTCGGCTCTTTCGAGGTCTGCGAGAAGTACGGCAAAGACCTGTTGGACAAGGGCACCGACAAGGACAAGCGCAAGGAATGGTTGCAAGACACCGTCGATGACGATGCAGTCGGAAGCGGCTCCGTGAAATGGCGTCAGGGGCATAGCCCCGTCGGCCGGATCATGGTCACCATCCCCGCCCTAATCTCCATCATCCTGTTCGCGGCCCTAATCCTGATGCTCGCCTTCACCTCACTGGCGAGCCTCCTCGGCGCCCTCATGCTCCTGTTGACGGGCGTCATCTTCGCGTGCCTCTGGGTCATCCCCGGCCGCCCCCGCGAGTGGGGCCTCGCCTGGTTCGATCAGGTTCTCGCGCGAACCCTCGAAAGCATGATCGCAACGATGGTCCTCGGCGCGGTCCTATCCCTACAGGCCGCCACGACGCAGATGTTCGGCACGTACGGGTGGCTCCCCACCAGCGGCCTGAGCATCGCCGCCGCCATCGTCGGGATGAACTTCCGGGCCGTGGTCGCCCAAATCTTCGGCGTCCGCGGCACCACTTCCGGGATGCTCGGCGGCCTCGCCCTCGCCAAGATGATGAACCGAGGAGGCGGCGGAGGCCGCAGCCGCCGCCGCGGCGGCGACTTCGACCACCAGCCCGTGCGCACCGTGCCCGGCCGCGGACGTCGCCGAGGCGGCGGCGGGGGCGGCGGGGGCGGCGGCGACGACCTGCCGCAGCTCCCCGGCGGCGGAGGCGGCGGCGCGGCCGACGACTCGGGCGTCATCCTCACCCGCGTACCGCGCCACCGGCCACCCGCGCCGGCACCTCGCCCACTCCCGGCAACTGCCGGTGCAGGGGCGGGCCCGGCACTCCCGCCCGGCAGTGCCGGCGGACGCTCGGACGGCCCGGTAATCACGCTCGACCGCGAGCGTTCCGACGTCAGCGGCAAGGCCCGCGCCACCCTGCCCCCGCAGCCGTCGAGGCCGCGCCCCGCACTGCCCGGAGGCAGGGAGGGCACCACGGCCGCAGCGGGGGCCGCAGGGGCAGGAGCCACGCGTCCAGCCGTCGGGCCGGGGCCGACACCAGTCATGCGCCCGGAGAACGGCGGGGCCCCGAACTACGCCTTCCGGCAGGCCCCGCCGCCCTCGCGGACGGGCGAGCCAAAGATCATTCAGGCGACGGTTATCCGCAGCACGCCCAACGGCCCGCCACCGCGGCCGACCGGGAGCACGCAGCCGCCGCCCCGCGCCACCGCGCCGGCACGCCGCACAGCGGCCCCGGCAGTCCCGGCGCCCAGGAACACCGGCCGACGGGGGTAAGCCATGGCGAAGAACGACGAACCGACCCCGGAGGAGTGGCGGGAGATCCTCGCCTCGTACTCCTACCCGGAGGAGGTCAAGAAGACGAAGGGCCGCCGCGGACGCCGCGAGGCCAAGCGCGAGCACCGCGAGGACGTCCGACGCCGCACCAAGGAATGGGTTCGAGAGGAACGTCGCCGCGATCCGATCCGCCCGGCCGGGGCCCTGGTCATCGTGTTGGTGATCCTGGGCCTCGGCGTCGGGGCCCGCTTCCTGTGGCCGAGCCTCCTCGGCGAGGGCCACAAGGGCGACCACGTCACGGCCACCGCGAGCCCTACCCCCGGCGCCCAGGACGAGGAGCCCTCGACGACGCCGAGCAGCTCCTCGCCGTCGCCGAGCTCCTCGGCGGCCGTCGACCTCAGCAAGCCGGACCACGTCGCCGAGGAGGCCGTACGGATCTACCTCACCCGCAACCCGCCCAAGGACGGCGACCACACGGCGAGCGTCCTCCGGGCCGAGCCGTACATGACCCCGGCCCTCGTCGAGAACCTCGCCGGGCACACCGACCCGGGATGGGCAAAGCTCGTCAGCCGCGGCGGAGTTGCCACCGTGAGCACGGTCAAGGTCGAGCCCGCCGGCAATGACCTGCCCGTGGACACTCCCGTTCGTGTCTGGCGGAAGACCACGGCGAAGGTGGACGTCGAGGGGTACGAGGACTACAGCGAAACCACCGTGCTACAGGTCGAGTTGACCAACGGCGACGGCGACGGGTGGCACGTCTCCCGAATCTTGGGGCTGTAGTGGACGGACGCGATGCCGTCCGGACCGTGGGCCGTTTCGCCGGGACCGGACTCAAGATCAAGGCCACTGCCATAGCGTCGGTGGTGTTCGTGATCTTCCTGTTCGTCGTCGGCATCTTCGGTGCCGGCATCGGCGGGAAGGCGTTCGCCGACTCCTGCGGCGACCGCGGAACACCCGGCGTCGACTACGGAGACGAGGGCGGGGGAGAGGCCCAGCAGCCAACCGGCAACATCCGGAAGAACCAGATAGCGAACGCCAAGATCATTGACAAGGTGGCCGCCGACGGCGGCCTGTCCGGACGCGCCTCGCTCATCGGCCTGATGACTGCCCTACAGGAGTCGACCCTCCTCAACCTCGATCACGGCCACCTCGACTCGATCGGCCTCTTCCAACAGCGGCCGTCGCAGGGTTGGGGCACGAAGACACAGATCATGCAGCCCAAGTACGCGGCCGGCATGTTCTTCTTCGGCGCCAACCGCGACACCACCGCCGGAATCCACGGCCTGGCCGACATACAGGGATGGGAGACGATGGGCCTCGGCCAGGCCGCACAGAAGGTGCAGGCGTCCGCGCACCCCGAGCTGTACGACGGCCAGGAGGACGCCGCCCGGCAGATCGCCAAAGAGGCAGGCGTCGACCTTGACCGCCCCGGCAAAGGCGGCGACGCCAACGCGACCCCGAGCCAGGGCGACGACACCGCCACCGCCACCCCGGGCCAGGACGACGACCCCAACGCCGAGTGCTACCCCGAGAGCGCCAACGACCGCCCCGGCAAGCCCGGCGCCGCCTTCCACGACGGTGACGCCCCGTGGCCCGCGAACGTGAAGAACCCCCGCAGCACCGCGGACGCCATCGCGTGGGCCGAGAACGAGGCCAAGACGGGCGGCAAGGACTGGTATCGCGCCTGCCTCGCGTTCGTTGCCCGGGTGTACGGCTGGAGTTTCTCCGGGACGACGTACGCCATCGACCACTACCGCGAGATGCCGGCCAGCATGAAGCACGACAAGGACCGAAACCCTCCGCCCGGTGCCTTGATGTATTGGGAGACCGGCGGGCGGGCGGGTCATGTTGCTGTGTATCTCGGTGACGGAAAAATCGCTAGCAACGATATTCTCCGCCCGGGTTACATTGACGTCGTACCCGCCACCGACATTGAAAGCAAGTGGGGTTCTACGTACGTCGGTTGGGCACCACCGTATTTCCCCAAGGGTGGATAGATCGGAGAAAGACCAATGACCATCACTGACCCCGACCAGATTCCCGCAACCCCGATCTACACCATCACCGTCAGCTCGAACGGCGTCGCCGCGGTCAACGGTGAGGAGGTCACCGAGCCGGGCCTCGACGCCAACGAGGCCCGCGTCCGCGCCCTCGCCGAGGTCCGGATCAAGGCGGCCTTTCACGGCCGCCCTGTCCGCGTGCTCGCCAAGGAGGCGGACGGGGCGGCCTGGCCCCTGATCGTGGACGTCAACGGCGACGTGATGACGCTCGACCGCCCCCACCCGACGCCGCCGGCACCCGTGCCCGCGCAGGCGCCCCCCGCGGCCCCCAGCTCCCCGGCCGCGGCCGAGCCTGTCGTGACCCTCGCCCCGCAAGCGGCACCCCAGCGGGCGGCGGTCGGCACTCAGGCCCGCACCGCACAGCAGCCCGCCGCGCCGGATGCCGGCCGCGCCACGGCCGCCGTACCGCCCGAGTGGGCCGCGCCCCTCCCGCCGCAGTACGCATCGGCCTGGGCCGAGCTCGTCGCCCACGAGAAGGCGGGACGGCTCGTCGAGGCCATCGTCGCCGCCGCCCAGCTCGAAACCGCCCTCGCGGGCGCCTTCGGGCCCCTCGCACCGCCCACGGTCAACGTGCTGACGACGAGGGCCGCGTTCACCGTGCGCCGGGTCGAGGAGACAGAGGATTGGGCCGAGACGACGGAGCTCCTCGTCCAGACGGCGCAGCGCCGCCGCGAGGCAGGGGCCCCCGAGGACGAGACACAGCGCGTGATCAGCAACGCGCACGCGGCATGGATTCGCCTCGCCGTGGAAGATCCCGAGTACGCCCGCGAGACGGCCGAGCCGGTGCTCGTCCTCCTGGGGGACCACCCGGAGAACAAGCGCCGCGCACAGGCCGTGATCCGCGTCCTCGAACGGGGCGCAGCGGCGTAGCAGGGCACCGCAACCGCGAACGCGCGAGACCCCCCTCCCGACACACGGGGAGGGGGGTCTCGCGCGTTCTGGGCCAGGGCGCAGCGAGGGGGCGCAGCAAGGCGCGGCAGGGCGCAGCGCAGGGCCTCAAGAGGCCCTGACGGGCCCTTTCTTCCGGGGCGTGGCCCAGGGTGCCACACGGCACGCCGCGCACCGCCCTGCGGC
>NZ_JBHWZS010000284.1:0-11177 GCF_042728155.1 Streptomyces sp. NPDC060209 | reverse complement strand
GTCCCCGGCCTCGGCGCGGACGACGGCCTCGGCGATGGCTCCGGCCCGGTCGGCGTCGATGATGACGTCGCCCCGCTCGTGGATGGGCACCTCGGCGGCACCGGCGAGCATGGTGGAGAGGATCGCGAGGGGGTCCTCGGAGCGCGGGTTGTCCGAGGTCAGTACGGCGGTGTCGGCGAGCCGGGCCGCGGCGGCGCCCATCGGGCCGCGCTTCGTCGTGTCGCGGTCGCCGCCGCAGCCGAGCACGATGTGCACCCGGCCCTCGGTGACCTTCTGCAGGGATCGCAGGACGGACTCGACGGCGTCGGTCTTGTGCGCGTAGTCGACGACCGCGAGGTACGACTGTCCGGCGTCGACCCGTTCCAGCCGGCCGGGAACACCGGGGACGGCCGCGACGCCGTCCGCGGCGGTCTGCGGGTCGACGCCCGCGACGGCCAGGGTGACGATCGCGGCGAGGGTGTTGGCGACGTTGAACGGGCCGGGCAGCGGAGCCCTGGCGGTGACTCGCTCACCCTTGGGGCCGATCACGGTGAAGGTGCTGTCCTGGGGGCCGACTTCGACGTCCTCGGCCCGCCATTCGGCGTCCGGGTGGCCCTCCGCGGAGAAGGTGACGACCGGGACGGACGCCTCCTTCACCAGCCTGCGGCCGTACTCGTCGTCGAAGTTGACGACACCGAGCTTGCTGCGCTGCGGGGTGAACAGCTGCGCCTTGGCCTGGAAGTAGTCCTCCATCCCGGAGTGGAACTCCATGTGCTCCGGGCTGAGGTTGTTGAACACGGCGACGTCGAAGACGCAGCCGTCGACCCGGCCGAGCACCAGGGCGTGGCTGGAGACCTCCATGGCGACCGCCTCGACACCGCGTTCGCGCATGACGGCGAACAGGGCCTGGAGGTCGGTGGCTTCGGGGGTGGTGCGCTCCGACTTGATGCGCTCGTCGCCGATCCGCATCTCGACGGTGCCGATCAGTCCGGTGCTGCGTCCGGCGCCGCGCAGCCCGCCCTCGACGAGGTACGCCGTGGTGGTCTTGCCGGACGTTCCGGTGATGCCGATCTGGAGGAGGCCGACGCCCGGCCGTCCGTAGATCTCGGCCGCGATGTCGCCCATCCGGCCGCGCGGGTCCTCTGTGACGAGGACCGGGAGGCCGGTGACGGCGGCGCGTTCGGCGCCCGCCGGGTCGGTGAGGATCGCGGCCGCGCCGAGCCCCGCGGCCTGGGCGGAGAAGTCGGCACCGTGGAAGCGGGCACCGGGCAGGGCCGCGTACACGTCACCGGGGCGCACGGCCCGGGAGTCGTGGGTGATGCCGGTGACCTCACCGGAATCCTGCGGTCCGGCACCGAGCCGGGCGGCCAGCTCTCCGAGGGACGTCGGCCGGAGCCGGTCCGGTCGGGGCGCTCCCGGGTAGGTCACAGGCGCGTCCTTCTGAGTGGTTTGACACTGATCAGCGTGGGGCACGGCGGTGAGCGTACCGGGCGGACCCGGCCTCTCGCGAAGTGAGGGGCCGGGGTCGCGGTACTTCTCGTTCCGGTTCCCGGGATCAGGGGTGATGGTCGTCACTGAGGGTTCCCCCGAGTTACTCGCCGGGTTTGAAGGACACCGGCAGCCGGGCGGGATCGCTGCCGGACGGAGGTGTCTGGAGGGTCTTGAGGGCGAACTCCATGACCTTCTTGTAGATCGGTCCGCAGATCTGGCCGCCGAAGTAGCTGCCCTTGGTGGGGTTCTGGATGGCGCAGTAGACGGTGATCTGAGGATCGTCGGCGGGGGCGAAGCCGGCGAAGGAGGCGGTGTAGCCCTTGTAGACGCCCCGTACCGGATCGACGCGGTTGGCCGTGCCCGTCTTGCCCGCGACCCGGTAGCCCTGGATGTGGGCCTTGGCCCCGGTGCCCTCCTCGTCGTCCACCACGGACTCCAGCATCTTCGCCAGGGTCTTTGCCGTCTTCTCGCTGACCACCCGGGTCCGTCCGGGCGCCTCGGACGCCGTGTAGCGGCCGTCCGCGTCCTTGGTCCCGCGGACGAGGGTCGGCTCGATCCGGACCCCGCCGTTGGCGATGGCCTGGTAGACCGATGCGGCCTGCATGGCGTTGAGGGAGAGCCCCTGGCCGAACGGGATCGTGTACTGCTGCGAGGTCGACCAGTCCTGTGGCTTGGCGATGATGCCGGGCGACTCACCCGGGTAGTCGAGCCCGGTGGTGCTGCCGATGCCGAATTTGCGCAGGTAGGAGTACAGGACCTTGTTGGCCTCGGCCTGGGTCTTCCCCAGCTGCCCGGTGGCCAGGATGGTGCCGATGTTGCTCGATTTCGCGAGTACGCCGTTGAGCGTGAGGTACCAGGTCGGGTGGTCGATGTCGTCCCTGAAGAGCCGGTCGCCCCGGTGCAGCCGGTTGGGGACGGTGACGTGCGTACCGGGGGTGGCCGCTCCCTCCTCCAGCACCGCGGCCATGGACATGACCTTGCTGGTGGAGCCGGGTTCGTACACGTCCTGGAGGGCCGCGTTGCCCAGGGCGGCGGAATTGCTCTGCGCGAGGTCGTTCGGGTCGTAGCCGGGAGCGTTGGCCATGGCCAGCACCTCGCCGGTCTTCGTGTTCTGGACGACCACGTAGCCACGGTCGGCCTTGGACTTCTCGACCTGGTCGGCGATGGCGCGCTGGGCCGCCCACTGGATGTCGCGGTCGATCGTCAGCTCGACGTCGGTGCCGGCGACGGCCGGGATCTCCGTGGAGCCGGCGGTCGGCACGGGACGGCCGCCCGCCTGGGCGTAGCGGATCTTGCCGTCCTCGCCCTGGAGCTCCTTGTTCAGCTGTGCTTCCAGGCCGCCGCCGCCCTTGCCCTCGGCGTTGACGAAGCCCAGTATCCCGGCGGCGAGGTCGCCGTTGGGGTAGACGCGCTTGGTGGTGGGTTCCTGGAGGACTCCGGCCAGCACATTGGCTCCGGGGCCGCCGTTCGCCTTGTCCTCGGCCGCCTTCTCCGCGAAGACGGACTTGAGGTCCTTGATCTGCTTCCAGACCTGCGGGGTCTGCCTCCGTGCCAGCACCGTGTAGCGGCTCTTGGGGGTGGAGAGTTTCTTCGCCAGCTCCGCCTCGTCCTTGTCGAGGATCGGGGCGAGCAGGGCCGCCGCCTGCTGCGGGGCGTCCGGCGCCTTGCTGTCCTCGGGCGTGAACAGCTTGGGGTCGGCGGTGATGTCGTGCGCGTCGACGCTGGTGGCCAGGGCGATGCCGCCGCGGTCGGTGATCTCGCCGCGTTCGGCGGCGATCGTGTACTCCAGGTACCGGTTCTTCTCGGCCTTGGCGGAATACGTGCCGGCGTCGACCGCCTGGACCTGGAGGAGCCGGACGACGAACGCCAGCATGACAAGGGTCAGGCAGAGGCTGATCAGGCGCAGCCGGGGGCGCGGGCTGCCCAGGCGGATGGGCTGCGCGGAACCGCCACGCCGCTTGCCGGCCGCCGCCGGACGCCGGGGACGCCGGTCCTCGGCACGGGCGGCGGGCCGGGGGCGCCCCGATCCGCCGGCCGCGTTACGGGATCGCGCGGGGCCGGGTACGCGGCGGCGCGGCGGTTCCTTGGACGGCACTGCGTCACCTGCCGGAGCTGGTCGGGGGCGGGGTGGTCGGTGTCGTGGAGGGCGTCGCGGGGGAAGCGGAGGACGATGCGGAGCCGGACGGGGAGGCCGTCCCGGCGGGCCCTGCGGCGCTCGCCCCGGGTTTCGGGGCCGCGGTGGGGGAGGAAGGCTGGGCGGTGGCCCGCTCGGGCACTCCGCTGACCGTGCCGTCCGGGTTCAGGAAGGCGGGGCTGCCGCCGGGCACCATGCCGAGCTCCCTGGCCCGGCGCTCCAGCGCGTCGGGCTCGGAGTAGCCGTCGACGTCCCGCTGGAGGGCCTGTTGCTCGTCTGTGAGCTCGGTGGTCTCCCTCTTCAGCTTGCTCAGCCTGAACGATCCTTCATTGAGAGCCGAGTTCAGCAGCAGGAGCGAGATCAGGCCACCCGCGAGCAGCAGCACGACCAGCAGGACGAAGGGGGTGCGGGCGGCGGTGCTCGGCCCGGACGGCATCAGCCGGGCGAGCCGGCCGGCCCTCCCCTTCATCTGCTCGGCCGTCCTGGTCACCGCGGTTCCACCGTCCTCTTCTGCGTCCGGCCCGCCCGGCGGGATCCGCTCACCGCTCCTCCTCGCGGATCCGCTGGGCGCCGCGCAGCCTGGCGGGGGCGGCACGCCGGTTCTCGGCGACCTCTTCCTCGGTGGGCAGTTCGGCGCCGCGGGTCAGCAGCTTCAGCCGGGGCTGGTAGCGCTCGGGGACGACGGGCAGTCCGGGCGGCGCCGTATTGGCCGCACCGGCCGCGAAGACCTGCTTGACCAGGCGGTCCTCGAGCGAGTGGTACGAGAGGACGGCGATCCGGCCGCCGACGGCGAGGCTCCCCACCGCGGCCGGAACGGCCCGCTCCAGGACGGTGAGTTCACCGTTGACCTCGATGCGCAGGGCCTGGAAGGTGCGCTTGGCCGGATTGCCGCCGGTGCGCTTGGCCGCCTGCGGGAGGGAGTCGCGGATCAGCTCGACGAGACGGGCGCTGTTGCTGAAGGGTTCCTTCTCGCGTTCGCGCACGACGGCCGAGACGATGCGCTTGGCCTGCTTCTCCTCGCCGTACGCGCGCAGGATCCGTACGAGTTCGCCCGGCGGGTAGGTGTTGAGCACCTCGGCCGCGCCGATGCCGGTCGTCTGGTCCATGCGCATGTCGAGCGGCGCGTCCTGGGCGTAGGCGAAGCCTCGGTCCGCCTCGTCCAGCTGCATGGAGGAGACACCGAGGTCGAACAGCACTCCCTGGACCTTGGGGATGCCCAGCCGGTCGAGGACCTCGGGCAGTTCGTCGTAGACGGCGTGCACCAGGGTGGCGCGGTCGCCGTAGGGGGCGAGGCGCTCGCCGGAGAGCCTCAGAGCCTCCTTGTCCCGGTCCAGGGCGACCAGCCGGGCCGTGGGGAAGGCGGCGAGCAGAGCCTCGCTGTGCCCACCGAGCCCGAGGGTGCAGTCGACGACGACCGGGGGCTGTGGTCCCGTCGCCTCCAGAGCCGGGGCCAACAGGTCCAGGCATCGCTGGAGCATCACCGGGACATGTCGGGTCTGGCTCAAAGCGCCCTCTCAGGCTCTGTCCCGTGGGGCCGTACATACGGTCTGGTCCCCACCCGCCCGGAAGGGGAGGTCGGCCGGCGCCGGGGAAGGAGGCGTCGGCCGGCCGCGGGCGGGAGAGGGCCGGGCCGCATGTACGCCGCACATCACGGGGAACTCGAAAATGTAAAAATATGCAGAATGTGCAGGCGTGTCGGTAACTTCGCGTCACTTTAGTCCACCCTGCCATTCGATCCATTCCCGATCAACGAACCGCGCAGCGCGTCGCACCTCCACGGCGGCGCCGGGAACCTCACCCGGTCGGGTGTCCGGGCGTGAGGCCTGTGGGTTACCTCACAACAAGCCACGTTGACGTTCTTTGTCCCCTTCCACAGCACGCCAGGCGCGGTCGCGAAGGTTAACGTCATAGTTATGTCGACTTCTGCGCAGTCTTCCGCCGAGACCGATTCCCCCGCCACCTCCGCCGCCCGTTCCGGAGGAACAGTCACCGACCGCCTGGTCGAACTGAACACGAGTTACGCGGAGGCCTTCACCGACCCGGGCATGGACGCGCGGCCCGTACTGAAGGTCGCCGTGGTCGCCTGCATGGACGCCCGCCTCGACCTCCACCGCGCGCTCGGCCTGGAACTCGGCGACTGCCACACCATCCGCAACGCGGGCGGCGTGGTCACCGACGACGTCATCCGGTCGCTGACGATCAGCCAGCGGGCGCTCGGTACCCGCAGCGTCATACTGATCCACCACACGAACTGCGGCCTGGAGTCGCTCACCGAGGGCTTCCGGCAGGAGCTGGAGCTCGAGGTCGGCCAGCGCCCGGTCTGGGCGGTGGAGGCCTACTCGGACGCCGACCAGGACGTACGGCAGTCGATGCAGCGCGTGCGCACCTCGCCGTTCCTCCTCCACACGGACGACATCCGCGGCTTCGTCTTCGACGTGACCACCGGTCAGCTGCGCGAGATCCTTCCCGCCTCCTGAAGCACCCTCGACATACGGGCCACATCCGGCATATCGCGCCCACTTATCCACAGGCGAGTGACACGAAGCGGTAACGGCAACAAGAATGCGGGTGTGACATCTCTCCGGGTCCTCCGGAGAGTGTCCGTATTTCGGGGCGGGCCCGGCAGCTTTGTGCGTCGGCCCGTGCACAAGGGCCGAGGAGGGCCGGGTGACGACCTATGACGATCGAGCGAGCCTCACAGATCTGACCACCACAGCGGAGCGGGTACGCAGGTCGGTCGAGGGTGTGATCGAGGGCAAGCCTGAGGTCGTACGGCTTTCGCTGACCGTGCTGCTCGCCGAGGGACACCTCCTGATCGAGGATGTGCCCGGCGTCGGCAAGACGATGCTGGCCAAGGCGCTGGCACGGTCCATCGACTGTTCGGTGCGGCGCATCCAGTTCACACCGGACCTGCTGCCCTCGGACATCACCGGGGTCTCGATCTTCGACCAGCAGCAACGGGACTTCGAGTTCAAGCCGGGCGCGATCTTCGCCCAGATCGTGATCGGCGACGAGATCAACCGCGCGTCGCCCAAGACCCAGTCGGCACTGCTGGAGTCGATGGAGGAGCGCCAGGTCACGATCGACGGGCAGACCTACGAGCTGCCCGATCCCTTCATGGTGGTGGCCACCCAGAACCCGGTGGAGATGGAGGGCACCTATCCGCTCCCCGAGGCGCAGCGCGACCGCTTCATGGCCCGCGTGTCGATCGGATACCCGAGCGCCGAGGCCGAGCTCCAGATGCTCGACGTCCACGGCGGGGCCTCACCGCTGGACGACCTGCAGCCGGTGGCGCACGCCCACGACATCGTGAAGCTGATCGACGCGGTGCGCAAGGTCCACGTGGCCGAGGCCGTCCGGCGCTACGCCGTGGAGCTGGTTTCCGCCACCCGTCAGCACCCGGACCTCAGGCTGGGGGCCTCCCCCCGTGCGACCCTGCACCTGCTGCGCGCCGCCAAGGCGTCGGCCGCGCTGAGCGGGCGGGACTACGCCCTGCCGGACGACGTCCAGGCCCTCGCGGTCGCGGTGCTCGCCCACCGGCTGCTGCCCACGGCCCAGGCGCAGCTCAACAGACGTACGGCCGAGCAGGTCGTGCTGGACATCCTGCAGCGCACACCCGTGCCGACGTCGGGCGGCGCTCCCGCCCCCGCACAGCCCCAGCACCGGACCGGCAGCCCGGTGTACGGCCGGCAGCCCGGCGTCCGGCGGCTGTGATGACGGCCGGGGCACCCGGCCCTGTGGACGACAGCGACGACAAGGGCGGTCTGCGAGCGGCTCTGGGCGGACTGACGACGCGGGGGAGGTCCTTCCTGGCCGCCGGTATGGCGGCGGCGGTCTGCGCCTACGTGCTGGGCCAGGGCGATCTGCTCCGGGTCGGCCTGCTGCTGGCAGTGCTGCCGCTGGTCTGCGTCACCGTCCTCTACCGCACCCGCTACAGGGTGGTCGGCAGCCGGCGGCTGTCGCCGTCGCGGGTGCCCGCGGGCTCGGAGGCGAGGGTCCATCTCCGCATGGACAACGTGTCCCGGCTGCACACGGGCCTGCTCATGCTCCAGGACCGCGTTCCGTACGTTCTCGGCCCCCGGCCCCGGTTCGTGCTGGACCGGGTGGAGCCGGGCGGGGTGCGGGAGGTGTCCTACCGGGTCCGCTCCGACCTGCGCGGGCGCTATCCGCTGGGGCCGCTGCAGCTGCAGCTGAGCGATCCCTTCGGGATGTGCGAGCTGACGCGGTCCTTCAGCACCTACGACACCCTCGTCGTCATCCCCCGCACCGAGCCGCTTCCGGCACTGCGGCTGGCCGGGGACGCTTCCGGATACGGCGACGGCAGACGGTCGTCCCTGGCGCTGGCCGGCGAGGACGACATCATTCCGCGCGGCTACCGTCACGGTGACGACCTGCGACGGGTGCACTGGCGCTCCACCGCGCGCTACGGCGAGCTGATGGTGCGGCGCGAGGAACAGCCGCAGCGGGCCAGATGCACGGTGCTGCTGGACACCCGGCAGATCGCCTACCAGGGCGCCGGACCCGGATCGGCCTTCGAATGGGCGGTGTCCGGCGCGGCGTCCGCACTGGTGCACATGCTGGAGCGCGGCTTCGCGGTGCGGCTGCTCACCGACGAGGGGAGCGCCGTGCCGGGTGAGAGCACCGACGGCTTCGCCGGATCGACCCAGGAGTCCGCGGAATCGGCGGGTCTGATGATGGACACCCTCGCGGTCGTCGATCACTCCGACGGGGGCGGCCTCTCCCGCGCGCACGACGTGCTGCGCGGAAGCAACGAGGGGCTGTTGGTGGCGTTCTTCGGCGACCTCGACCTGGAGCAGACGGCCGTGGCGGCCAGGATGCGGCAGCGCAGCCGCGGGGCCGTCGCCTTCGTGCTGGACAGCGACGACTGGGCGCGCGGCGGAGAGGCCGTGCCTTCCGCGCCGGCCTCCGACCGCTTGCGGCAGCTGCGTGAAGCGGGATGGACGGCGATGGCGGTGCCACCCGGGGTGGAGCTCGCCCGGCTCTGGCAGCAGGCGGGCCAGGAGGGCCCCGGTGCGCAGTCCTCCGTGGCCGGAACGACGACAGGGCTCTCCGGGGGTTGGTCATGAGCGGGCGCAGCAGACTGGCGCTGTGCGCCTTCGCGGCCACGATGATGGCGGCGGGAGCCCTGCTGCCCCTGGTCGAGACTTCGGGGTGGGTCCTGCAGGCCGCGTTCCTGCTGGCCGTTCAGAGCGGGGTGGGTGCGCTCGCCCGCCGGATGCGGCTGGCCCGGATCCTGACGGTCTCCCTCCAGGTGATCGTCACCCTGCTGACGCTGACCGCGGCGTTCGCCAGGGAGCATGCCCTGTTCGGTGTGCTGCCCGGGCCCCAGGCGGTCCAACGCCTCGCCGACGTGCTGACCCTGGGCTCCGACGACGTCGGCAGGTACGCCATCCCCGCACCGGCTACGGACGGCATCCGGCTGATGCTGATCGGCGGAGTGCTGCTGATCGGGCTCATCGTGGACGTACTCGCGGTGACCTTGCGCGCCGCGGCTCCGGCCGGTCTGCCGCTGCTCGCGCTCTACTCGGTCGCGGCCGGGCTGTCCGACGGCGGGGCGGGATGGCTCTGGTTCCTGCTCGCGGCGTGCGGTTATCTGCTCCTCCTGCTGGCCGAGGGCCGGGACCGGCTGTCCCAGTGGGGACGGGTGTTCGGTGGAGTGTCCCGTACGTCAGGCGGTCTGGCGGCCGGCCTGGAGGGGTCCGGGCGGGCCCTGGCGTCGGTGCGTACGGGGCGGCGCATCGGCGCGGTGGCGCTGGGCATCGCGCTGGCCGTGCCCGCGGCCCTCCCCGCTCTGGACGGCGGGCTGCTGGACGGCACGGGCGGCGGGTCGGGCAGGGGGAGCGGCGGGGGCACGATCTCCGCGGTGAACCCGCTGGTCTCGCTGCAGAACAATCTCAATCAGCCGGAGAACCGGGAGGTGATGACGTACCGCACCAACTCCGGGAACCCGCAGGACTTCTACCTGCGCATCCTGGCCCTGGACCAGTTCAGCGGCAGCGAGTGGCGGCCGTCGACCCGCCGGCTGAGTGACGTCCCGGACAGGCTGCCGCAGCCGGCAGGGCTGGGCGAGGATGTCGCCGTCACCGAGATCCGGACGAACATCTCGGCGTCCCGCTCGTACCAGCAGACATACCTGCCGCTCCCCTACCCTGCGAGCGAGGTGGAGGTCCAGGGCCGCTGGCGGTACGAGCCCGAGGGGCGCACCCTCGTCGGCGACGACGGCCAGACGACGCGCGGCGCACGGTACGAGGTCAGCAGTCTGGTGGTGGAGCCGACGGCCTCGCAGCTCGCCGGGGCGATGGCACCGCGTTCGGACCTGGCCCGTGAGTACACGCGGGTGCCCCCGTCGCTGCCCGATGTGGTCGAGGAGACCGCCGAGCGCGTGACCGAGGATGCGGCCAACGACTACGAGCGGGCCGTGAAGCTGCAGGACTGGTTCTCGTCGGAGGGCGGTTTCCGGTACGACACGACGGTGACGTCGGGTACCGGTACCGCCGCGATCGAGCGGTTCCTGAAGGACAAGGAGGGCTTCTGCGTCCACTTCTCCTTCACGATGGCGGCGATGGCCAGGACACTGGGGATCCCGGCCCGGGTCGCGGTGGGCTTCACGCCTGGCACGGTCCAGGCGGACGGTTCGGTGTCGGTCGGGCTGCGGGACGCGCATGCCTGGCCCGAGCTGTACTTCGAGGGCGTGGGCTGGACCCGCTTCGAGCCGACGCCGTCCCGGGGCACCACCCCGGCGTACACCCGGCCGGACACGCCCTCGCAGGACCCCAGCGATCCCGCGCTGCCGACGGACGGTGCCTCCGCGGCGCCCACGGCAGCCCCCTCCACCTCGGAGTCCTGCCCCGCTCAGATGCGACGGCAGGGCGAGTGCGGTGCGTCCACGGCTCCCGGTGCGGTGGATTCAGCCGATCCGGGCACCCCGGCGGGCACGATTGCGCTGTGGGTGCTCGGCTCGCTGGTGGTGCTCACGCTCCCGCTGGTGCCGATGCTCTGGCGGATGCGGGCCCGTGACCGGCGGCTCGGCTCCTCGGGAGGGCGTACGCCCTCGGACGCGGTGGCCAGGGTGCTGGCCGCCTGGCAGGAGATCACCGATACGGCGTGGGATCACGGCATTCCGCCGGACGAGTCGCAGACCCCACGCAAGGCCGCGGCGCGTGTCGTGCGGCTGGGCGGCCTCCAGGGCTCGGCGGCCGCCGCGATCCACCGGGTGGCGGGAGCGGTGGAGCAGGTGCTGTACGCACCCGAGCCGGGCACGGCCTCCGCGCCGGCCGAGGACGTACGGGCCGTTCGGGCAGGGCTGTGGGCCTCGGCCGGCCGCTGGGGCAGGCTGCGGGCGACGCTCGCACCTCGTTCGGCCATCCGGGTGATCTGGGCGGTCTCGGAACGCCGGGCGGAGCTCGGCCGCCGGTGGTCGGAGCGTGCGGGACGCGCCCGCTGGGCGGCGTGGCTGCGCCGCCCGTCCCGGCAGCAGGGCTGACCACCTGGATCCGGGGCCGGCCGCCGGCCGGTCCCGGGCCTGGTGCGGTCCGCAGATCCGGGATCGTAC
>NZ_JBHWZS010000283.1:0-11187 GCF_042728155.1 Streptomyces sp. NPDC060209 | reverse complement strand
AGCCGGTGCACGGGCTCCGGCCCCCTCCCGTGTGTCCTCCATACGGACCCTCAGGTGACCGCCCGGCGGTAGACCTGCCGTGACCCGCCTTCCGGGCCGGGTCCGGCGGCCTCGGCAGGGGTGAAGCCCAGACGTTCGTAGAAGACGCGTGCCCCGCTCGGCACGGCACCCGGGTGGTCGGCCCCGAAGGTGACCACCTCGATGGTGCCCGGCCCCCGCACGAACCTGCGGGTCGCATCCGCCATCAGTGCCCGGCCGGTACCCGTCCCGCGTGCCTTCTCCGACACGACGAGCCAGTGGACGTGGTAGGCCGGGGCCTTCGCGCCGAACAGCAAGCCGCCGACCAGGTCCGAATCCGGCGAGACGGCGACGAGCGCCGCACCCCGGCGGATGTGTTCGTCCACGGCACTGTGGAAACCGGGCTCCTCCACCATCGGGCCGAACCAGTCCTCGACCTGGGCCGCCAGGCCGAGGAAGCCGGCGAGATCACGCTGCTGCGCCCGTCTGATGATCACCCGGTCAGTCTGGCAGAGGAACTCGCCCTGCCGGCAACGGAATCGGCGGGCCGCGCACGGGCATCGTCGCTAGAGTCCCGCCATGACGACCAGTCCGAACTCCCCCGTCCTGCCCTCCCTGACCGTGCGCGGCCGTTCCGGCTCCTTCGCCCTGGAGAACCGGTCGATCCTCCTCCAGCAGGGCGGGGTCCGAAGACGGATACCGCTGGACGCCGTCGAGGAGGTCCGCCTCGACGGGGCGCGCCGGCCGGCGGTGCAGGTCGTCCTGACCGCTGCCGCGGGAACGCCGGGCACGGTCTACAGGGTGACCCCCCGCAACTCCGCGTCCGCGACGGCCTTCGTGGAAGCGGCCGGCCGGGCGTTGCCCGTCAGGGGCACGGACGCACCACGCGAAGACGGTGCGGCGAAGGTCGTGGTGCTTCCGCGAGAGGCGGCCAAGGACAGCAGATCGGCCCGCGAGTGGCTGACGATCGCTGTGCTCTTGACCCCCGTGGCCCTGTATGTGGCCGGCCTGGTCGTCCTGATCGTGCACGGGGACGTGTTGGGGGTGATCTTCTGGCTCCTCGGCCTGAAGCCCCTCGCCTTCGGCCTGTTCCTGTACGGCGCGTCGGCCAAGACGCTGTACGACCGATGGCTTCTGCTCCGTCGCGGCATCTCCGTGGTGGCGACGTGGGACCACACCGAGGGCAAGAAGCAGATCTTCGCCTTCGTCGACGCGGAGGGCGTGCGGCGGTTCTTCGAGCCCGACGATGCGGCCGAGCCCGTCAGCGCCGCACCGCGACGGGTGGCAGCCGCCTACGACCCTCGGCACCCCGAGCGGGTCAAGGCCGTCCTCCCCGTGCGGACCTGGGTGCTCAGGACGATCGGCGTCGTCTTCGGCGGCACGTCCCTGCTGGTCCTCGCGTTCTTCCTCGTGCCCTACCAGCTGATCGATCTGCTGTCCCGCTGAGCGGGCCGGGTGGGATGTCGTGCGGCCGCCCCGGCGGTGGGGACGGGCCGGCGTTCACATGTCGTTCCGCGGTCCGGCGCGGGATGCGCGGGCCCCGGCCGGGCCTTCCGGGACGGATGGCATAGTGATCCTCATCGCGACGGTCGAGTTGGGGGAGAGCCGGTCCTGTGAAGATCGCTCGCTGGATGGTTCCGGTCGTCGTCGGGGTCGTGGTGACGCCGTTATCCCTCGGGCTCGGAGTCCTTCTGCTCGGCACCTCCGACGACAGCGAGGCGGCCGGCGGAGACGTCCCCGCCCCGATGAGCACCGAGTTGAAGGCGGGCGACGTGGGTGTCCCCGTCATGTACGCGAAGCTCATACGCGACGCCGCGGCCGACTGCGACGAGAAGCTGCTCACCGCTCCCGTGCTGGCGGCGCAGTTGAAGCGGGAGAGCAACTTCAACCCGAGGGCCAGGTCGATCGCGGCCGGCGAACCCGCGGGCGACGAGGGCTCGCTGACGGACCCGCGGAGCCCGGAACAGCAGGCGGAGGACGGGAAGTCGGATGCTGACCCGGCCGAAGACGGCCTCTCCGGCGAGGAATCCGCCTCCGGCACCGGCTCCGGGGACGCCTCACCGGGCGAGGACCTGCCCGACGTGGCACAGGCCGAACGCCCCCTCACCAGGGGCATCGCGCAGTTCTCCGACGCCGACTGGGCGGCCGAGGGCGTCGACGGCAACAACGACGGCGTGAGGGACGTGCTGGACCCGGCGGACGCCATACCGTCGCAGGGCAAGAAGATGTGCGCACTCCTGCGGACCGCGAAGAAACATCCCGGCTACCGGGGCGCCCCCCTGGAACTGGCCCTGGCCGGCTACCGCGTGAGCTGGAAGACGGTCGAGGAGTACGGCGGTGTGCCGCGGGCGAGCGGAGCGGACGGGGAGACGTACGAGTACGTCAAGGCCGTCATGGCGGCGTACCCGAAGATGGTCGTCCCGGTCGGCGGCGCCGTGTCCGGCGGATGGACCCTTCCCGTCGAGGGACCGGCCGGCACCCCCTACCACCAGCGGGGCTCCTCCTGGTCCACCGGGCTGCACACGGGCGTCGACTTCGTCGTCCCCACCGGAACACAGGTCAAGGCCATCGGCCCCGGTGAGGTCGTCACGGCCGGGGCGGGCGGGGACTACGGCAACCAGGTCGTCGTCCGCCACGAGGACGGTACGTTCAGCCAGTACGCCCACCTCTCCGAGGTGAAGGCCGTCGTCGGCCAGAGCGTCGAGGGCGGCACGCTCATCGGCTGGTCGGGCGAGACCGGCAACGCCTCCGGGCCGCATCTGCACTTCGAGATCCGCACGGGGCCCGCGTTCGGGTCCGACGTCTCCCCCGTCCCGTATCTGCGGGCCAAGGGCCTGATCCTCTGAGGACGCAACCACCGGGAGGCACCACCGGTGATGCGCACCGGTGGCGCGCGCCTGCCGATGCGCCTCCGCCCGAACACGACCGCCCCCTCAACATGACGCCCTGGGGCGCCGGTTGAGGAGGCGGGTCTCGGCCGGAGCGGTGTGGGGCCGGCGCCCTACGTGCCGCTGGTCGTGGCGCGGGTGAAGAACTCGATCTCGGCTATCGAGACCTGCTTGTCGGAGCCCACGTTGAACGCCGAGCGGATGACGAACCGAACACTGACGACGTTCTGCGCCCGGAACTTCCGCTGCTGGGGACCGCTCACCTGGTCGAGTTTGATGTGGCGCGTGGTCTTCTTCCCGTCGGCCGTGGTGATGACCGCGTCCATACGGTGAGGCAGCGCGGCCTCCGAGAGGTCGGAGGGCTTGGTGGAGATGCCCGACGTGATGAGGATGTCCAGCAGACGGGTGGGTTCCTGGAAACGCGCCTCGACCCACTCACCCTCGGCGGACTGCGAGACGCCGGGGCCCCACCAGCTGTTGTTGATCTTGTCGAAGAGTGTCTTCGGCGGGTGGCCCTTGAAGGAACGCGACGCCTCGGCGGCGTCCGGGCTGATCTGGGCCCGCTTCGCGAAGTGGTCGCGTGCGGCGTTCCATGCCGTGCCCACGTTGAACGCCGCGTAGATCACCAGCCCGAGCGCGAGACCGTACGCGACCCAGGTGAAGATGCGGCCGATGCCCCGGCGCAGCCTCGGGCGGTCGCCCGCCCACGGGGCCGGGCCGTTGCCGAAGTCCCTCATCCGGCGCCACCAGGGGCGCCGGGCCTCCGGGACGCCGGGGCGCTCCGCGAGGGACATGCCGCAGCGTCGGCAGAAGTGCCGGTCGGGTCGGTTGCCGACCTCGCACCAGGGGCACGGGGGGCCCGTCTCGTCGGCCGGTTCGCCGCCGGGGGCCTGGACCCTGGGGCGGGCCGCGGCGGGCACGCCCGGGAGTACCGGAGCGACTTCCGGTGCCGGTGCGGCGGCGCGCTGGTCGGCGACCGGTACGAGCAGCGCTCTGGCCCGCGCACTCGCGTCCGGGTCCGGGGTCGCGGCCGGCGGAGCGGCGTGCGAGGTGGGCTGGGTGGCGGAGACCACCGGGATCGAGGTCAGGGTGTCGTCCTCCTCGGGCTCGGCCGTCGGAAGATCGGGGCGTCCGGGTTCGCGGGCCGGGTCCGCGCTCCCGGCGTCGGCCGACGGGCCCGAAGCACCCGGGGTGTCCGCGCCGGCTCCCCGTCCCCTCGTGTCCGGGGTCCAGCTCAGTACCGCACCGCAGCTGTCGCAGAAGGACTGCCCCGGGGTCGGCAGCGTGCCGCACTCGGCACAGTGACGTGGCTTGTCCCCCGTGTCTCCGGCAGCCGCGGAAGAAGGTGGCGTGGAGGCGGAAGCCTGCTGGCTGGTCACCTGTCGGAAGTCCTTTCGGCGACGGTCACATGGACCGTATAAGGCATATGGGCGGGGCGAGCTGCCGCTACGAGGCGCTCCAGCCGGTGCTCGGCGGCGGGGCCGGGCTCCGGCAGCCGTACGGTGACGTGCAGATGGGGGCGGGTCGCGCCGGGGACCGGGCCCAGGGGCCTGGCGTCCCAGGCGGCCGCGCCGCTCTCGGTGATCTCCGGCTCCACGCCGAAGGCGAGCCGTACCGCCTCGGACAGTCCGCGCCGGGTGCCGCGGATGCGGTGCAACCGTACGGCGGCGGCCACCGCGGCGCGCAGCGCGACGGTCGCCTCCGTGTCCTGCGGGTGGCCGGTGGACGGTGGGGTGTGCGCGGACTCCGGCAGGTCACGGCCCACGGGGCCGTCGGCGGGCCCGGCCGTGTCGGGCCCCTCGGTCTCCGCGCCCACCCAGCTGCCGAGCCATCGGGTGAAGTCCGCAGGCGCGAGCGACGGAGTGAAGTAGGCGTCCAGACAGTCGAGCACGTTGTGGAGGGGCGCGAGGACCTCGTCGATACCGGCGACGAAGCGCTGGGCGAGGTCGTCGTCGGCGAACACCGCCGGCAGCATCACGCCCAGCGGTGCCGAGGAGCCGAGTCCGTCGACGGAGCCGCGTGTGCTCCCGCTCGTGGTCACGAGGCGTCACCTATCACCCGGACGCGGTGGTCGAACGAGAAGACGAGCGCGGGGGGTTCGAGGTCGATCCGCTCCGTGGGGTCGCCGCGCTTGCCGCTGAGCGGGTCGGCGGGGTGCAGCAGCACCTCGTCCACCAGCTCGACGCCGGGCACCCGTTGCAGTACCGCGAACACCTCGCCCGCCTGCACCGGACGGCCGAAGGGCCAGCCCGTGCCGTGGGCTCCCCCGGTCAGCGGGTCGAGATGGCGGTAGAGGGCGTCGTGCGCCTGCCGCCTGACCCGGTCGGTGTCGGTGCCGCGGAAGGCGTGCACCGTCGCCACGACCGTCACACCCTGGTAGAAGGGCGGCCCGACCGCCAGTCGGGTGCCGATCAGGCGCCGCTCGTCCAGGTACCGGGTGATGCGTCCCAGCAGGGCGTCTCCGGGGACGAGTTGCTCGAACCGCAGCCGGCCGCCCGGGTCGGACACGGCCTGCGGGACGACGAGAACCCGTACGGCGTGCGCGCCGTGCTCGTCCGGCTCGGCCGCGAGGCAGGTGATGCGCGCGGTCTCGGGCGCCGCGCGCCGCGCGAGTTCCTCGTAGTCCCGCAGGGTCACCGCGCGGTCCTGCGCACTCAGGGCGATGGGCGCCCTGCGCTTCGCCTCCTCGACGGTCTCGCCGTCGACCCCGCCGCGCGCGGCCTCCCGGTTGACGACGTCGGAGACGTACGGGACGGAGTCGCGCAGGACCTGGATGGCGCCCCTGGCGACATTGCCGGCCTTTCCTCCGCCCGTCCTGTAGCGGCGGGCCCGGATGGGCGCGCCCTTGGGCGGCACCGCACCGTATTGACGCAGGGTGCCGTCCGGTTCGCGGACGGACGGCCCGAAGGCGATCTCACCGGTGGTCGCGTCCAGGGTGATGTGCCGGTCGGCGGGGCCCGAGGCGGCGAAGTGGCCGACGGTCTCCCAGTCGACCCAGCCGTCGCGCTCGGCGACCTGGAGGAGCAGCGGCTGCGCGTCGCCGACGACGGGGCTGTTGGCCAGCCTCAGCCGGTGCCCCGGCAGTCCGGTGGACTCCCCCAGCGCTTCGTCCCGCACCGTCTCGGCGTGCACGACACCGGTGGTGCCGCCGATGCTGAACGCCTCGGCGGAGCGGATGGTGGGCGAGGTGGTGTAGAAGGGCTGGCCCTGTTCCGGCTCGGTGACCCGGCAGCGCAGCCAGCCCGCCTCGCGCCGCCCGGTGCGGGAGAGCGCGTGGCCGCCGGGGACGTGCAGCACGACCTCGCCGGGGCGGTTGAGTCCGCCGGTGGTGTCCCGTTCGACGTCGCAGCGGGCCCAGCCGTCGGCGGTCCACGCCTCCCAGGCGAGCGGCGGCTGCCTGGGGTCGACACCGACACCGTCCACCTGGCTGTCGAGCTCCAGCACGACCACGCACTCCGGTACGGCCGCGCTCAGCCCGAACAGCATGCGGTCACCGGCGCTCGGAGCCTCCGCGAAGCAGTGCACGTCCTTGGACTCGGCGAGGTCCGAGGTGCGGTCGACCGCCTCCTGATCGGCCCGCTGGATCACGAGGTACGACAACTCGCAGGGGATGACGGTGAGTTCACGCTCGGTGGCGAAGACCACCGCGTCCTCGGTCTGGGTACGGACCGTGGCGACCTCGGTGCCCGTCGCCAGCACGACGGGTTGCTGTTGCGGCGCCGACAGCCAGAACGTGACGTCGGCGCGCGCCGCGGAGGGCGGGAAGAGCGTGATCCCGATGAGGTCCAGGAACGCGAGGTGGTTCTTCTCGGGCACCCGGTTGAGCCGGTACACGATCTGGTCGGCCATGTGGGCGACCGTCTCCACGAGGGTCACGCCCGGGTCGGAGACATTGTGGTCGGTCCACTCGGGGGCGCGCTGCTGGATGTAGCGCTTGGCGTCGTCGACGAACTGCTGGAAGCGCCGGTCGTCGAGGTTCGGGGAGGGCAGTGCCATCAGCGGTCGCTTCCAAGGTGCTCGTCGGGCGTGCCGGACCCCTCGGGCCCGTCGTGGGAGGGGATCACGTAGAACGGGAAGACCAGACTGCGCGGGTTGTTGGTGCCCGTGATCGAGTAGCGGACGTCGATGAAGAGCACGCCCTGTTCGGCGCCGGCCGTCACCGCGACGTCGTCCACCTCGATGCGCGGTTCCCAGCGGTCCAGGCAGGTGTGCACCTCGTGCTGGATCCGGCCCGCGGTGGCCTCGTTGACGGGGGCGAAGACCATGTCGTGGATGGCGCAGCCGAATTCGGGGCGCATCGGCCGCTCACCGGGCGCGGTGGAGAGGACGAGCCGGATGGCCTCCTCGACCTCGCGTTCCCCACTGACCAGGGCGATACCCCCGGTGGGGCCGATGCGCAGCGGGAAGGCCCATCCGGAGCCGACGAACTGTTCCGCCATCAGACTCCTCCCACCGTCAGCACGGGCTTCATCTTGGACAGGACCAGGGGAGCGTTCAGGCCGACCTCCAGACCCGAGTTGATCTTCAGGGCAAGTCCTGCGGTCAGCGACATGGCGGCAGTGGCCGACACGCTCAGCGCGCTCGCGTTCACGGACGTGACACCCGCCTGCACCGACAGGGCACTGGCGTTGATGTTCATCGGCCCGCCGCTGCGGATCGTCAGGGAGCCCACCGCGTTCAGCGAGAGGTTGCCGCCCGCGTTGATGGCCACGGCGCCGGTCCCCCGGATGGAGACCTTCCCCTTGCTGTCCACGACGATCTCGGTCTTCGTCCGGTCCAGATTGATCGTGAGCCGGTTGTCGCCGGTGGAGAGCCGCACCCCGCGCTTGAGACCGACGCTCTGGTCGAGCAGGTCGAGACGGTTGTTGCTGCGGTCGGACAGGGTGCGCCGGGTGACCTTGCCGCGCGTCGGGTCGTACACCGGCACGTCGACGGGATCCGGCTTGTCGACGCCGTTGTAGAGGCCGCCGATGACGTACGGGTGGTCCAGGGCCCCGCGGTCGAACGCCACCAGCACCTCGTCGTCCACATCCGGTGAGATCATGCTGCCGCCCTTGGCCCCGCCGAACTGGACGGTCCGGGTCCAGTCGCTGACGTACATGTCGTCCAGCCACGGGAACCTCAGCTTGACCCTGCCCTGCCTCAACGGGTCCTTGATGTCGGTGACCAGCGCGTTGGCGACGCTCGGCAGCCCCGCCTGGCCCGCCCCGCCGCCGCCGCCGGAGGTCAGCCCGAACAGTGAGCGCCACTGACGGCCGCTGACGTTCAGGAACGTCTCGTAGTGCTCCTGGTCGCCGAAGCTGTGGCGGGCGGCCGTGATCGTGTACTTGCCCTGGAACGGCTTGCCGACGTCCTTGAGGGTGACGGCGACGCCGGGACGCAGTTCGGTGTTGCCCCGCGCCGTGATCTCCACCTCGGCGAAGGAGGAGGTCACGTCGTCCGCCACGGAGTCGGCGGCGTGCTTGACCTCGTCCAGCTTGTCGTAGGGCGTGTCGGTCACGACGAGTTCGGCCTTGCCGAACGTCTTGGACACCTCGGACGGCGTCGTGCCGATGGCGAAGCCCGAGTTGTCCAGAGCCGGCGCCTTGGAGACCAGGGGCTGCTTGGTGGTGACGTTCCAGCCGCGCGCCTCGACCGCGGTCACCTGGTCGGCCGAGGTCACCGCCGCGCGGCAGCGCAGGATCTCCTCGCCGCCCTTCAGGAGGAGGGCGCTCTGTGCGCTCGGCATGCTCTCCGGAGGAGCCGTCGCCGCCCGCTGCCGCTTGACGAACTGGAACCGGCCCTTCGAGTTGATGGACATCACCATCTCGTTCTCGTCCGCGAGCCGCTGGACGAAGTCCCAGTCGGTGACGTTGGCCTGGCTGATGAACTCGTACTGCCCCTTCGTCCGCTGTGTCTTCCCCATCGGAATACCGCTCTTGCGCGCCAGCTCGACGGCGATCTCGGTGGCGGTCTTGTTCTTGTACGCCGCGACCCTGCGCTGCCGGAGCATGCGGTGGCCCTTGTCGTAGCCACGGATGACGGTGAACGTGCCGGTGCGGTCGTAGTCGGTCTCCAGCGCCGTGACCTCTCCGGTGATCAGCGGCGTGCCCTTGCCGTCGGACATGGGCGCGATGACCACGGGCACACCGATCTCGACGTTGAGCTTGGCGAGGATGTCCTTCTTGTCGTCACGGAAGGTGAGGTGGAACGCGCCGGGCACACCCGCGCCGAAGTCGACCCGGCCCGCCACCAGCTTCTTGTCCTCCGGGGACTTGAGCTTCGTGCCGGCGATCTGCACGGTGAGGATGTTGGAGAAACCGATGTCGGGCATCAGACGCCGACCTCTTCGGCGGCGGGGAGCATCAGTTCGGTACCGGGCGTCAGCGCCTTGGGGTCGTCGATGTCGTTGGCCTCGGCGATCGTGCGCCACACGGTGGCGTCCCCGTACTCACGCCACGCGAGGAGCGGGAGCGAGTCGCCGGCCACGACCCTGTGAACCCGGCGGGTGGTGAGCGCGCCGGAGGTGGGGTTCTGGCCGAGGGTGCTGCTCGGGATCTCGTGCAGGTTCACCTGGCAGACGGCCCGGATGGGCATCCCGTTGGTGTTGAAGAGGGTGTACTGGGCCTCCACGGAGCTGACGTACGCGTTGAAGCGGGCCGTGGAGAAGGCACCCCACTCGAAGACCACCCACGGCGTCGACGGCTGGTTCGCCGCGATGCTGGCGGTGGTCGTCTCGCAGCAGGAGAAGAGGGCTTCGACCTTCTTGCGCACGTCGTTGCTGTCCGGGTCGTCGGAGCGGTCGAGGAAGATCTCCACCGTCATCTCCCGGGGCTCGGGCCCCATGAACTCCGGGACCGCGCCGTCGCGCACGGCGGCGGTGGGCGTGGTCTTCCACTGGGCCCTGCGGGTCAGCGACAACTGGGACGGGTTGAAGTCGAAGTTGAACGTCTTCATGAGCGCGCCGGGACTGGTGCTGCTGCCGATCGGCGGCTGGTGGATGGCGAGCGTCGCCCGCACCAGGCTGTCGCCGATTCCGAAGCTGGAGAGGTTCATCGGCTACGCCTCCCCCGCGTCGGTGAACCCGTGATGGGCGATCTCCAGGACCTCGGTGGCCACGGCGGGGCTCGCCGGGTCGAAGGACGGACCGCGCCAGCTCACGGGGAGTACGTCGATCAGCCCCCACTGGGCGACCATCGAGCCGTCCGCGCGCAGCGCGGCGATCTGCCCGGTGGGCCGGGTCACCCCCGTGGTCACGGAGGAGATCCACTCCGCCACCTTCGCGGTCTCCTCGGTGAGGGGCCGGGTCAGCGTGATGTTGGAGAAGGTGACACGGGAGGGCAGCTGCCAGACGAATCCGTTGTTGCCGCCCTCCTGCCGCTGCTCGATCTCGACCTGGGAGGAGAGCCCTTCACAACCGTTGAAGTTGCCCAGGCTCTCACCGTCGATGGTGAGGTTGAAGAAGATGGTGGAGCCTGCGTCGAGTTCCTGGGGCATCGGGTGGGGCCTTCCTGCGGTTCCACGTGCGGTCGGTGCGGGGTTCCGGCGGAGCCGGACGTGCGGGTTTGCGGGCTTGCGGGCCGGATCGGTGTTGCGGGGCCTGTCAGTGGCGTGGGTCGCGCAGCTTGCCGATCCGCTCGCGGTCGAGCCGTAGCTCGGTGCGCAGCAGCCGGGTCATCGGGCCGATCAGCCGGTGGACCAGCTCCGCCACCTGGTCCTCCTTCAGATCACGCGGTTTGAACTGGCTCGTGACGGGGGGCGCGGGCCTGTCCGTGGAGCCCTCGCCGCCGCCGCTGCTCCTCTGCACCGCGACGGACGTGGCGCGAGGCGGCGCCGTCGCGCGCGCGGGGGTGGATGCCGGTGTCCGGACCGGGGGCGCGACCGGGGGCTGAGGGGGCCGCGCTGCCGGGACGGCGGGCGCCCGCTGCACGGGGAGCGCGGCGGCCGGAGCCGGCCGGGCGGGCGCCAGGGAGACGACAGGGCTCCGGACAGGTCGGGCCGCGGAGGTGGCCGGGGCACCCGAAGCCCTGGGGGTGTGGGGGGCTCCGGAGCGGCCGGTGGCGTCCGTCACCGGCGTACGGGCGATCCCGCCCGAGACGGGAGGCACCGACGCGGAGCGCTGGACGACCGGGAAGGCCGTGGTCGCGCCGTTGGGTCGGTGCCCGTCGTTCCCGGGTCGCGCAGGCGCGGACGCCGTGGTGGGAGCGGCTGCGGGACGGACGGCTGTCCGGGGCAGGGGACGGACAGCGGACGGCGGCGCCGACGACGGCGCCGCGGAACGCTGTACCGCATGCCGACGAGC
>NZ_JBHWZS010000282.1:0-11191 GCF_042728155.1 Streptomyces sp. NPDC060209 | reverse complement strand
GCGGAGGAGCGGGGCTCCTGCCTTTCCGGTCCCGATTCCCCTTCCGGCCCCGGGAATTCGAGAGGCCTCCGGCGATTCAGAGACCGGCGGCCGCCCGGGCCGTGACGGCGTCGGCCGGGTCCCAGCCCGCCCGTGGCACCGAGGCCAGCAGCAGTTCGGTGTAGGGGTCCTGCGGGCCGGCCAGCACACCGGCCGTCGGCCCCTGCTCCACCACCGTGCCGCGGCGCATCACCAACACCTCGTCCGTGATGTGCTGGACGACCGCCAGGTCATGGCTGACGAAGACCAGCGCGACCCCGGTGTCCCGGCGGATCTCGGCGAGCAGCGCGAGGATCTGCGCCTGGATCGAGACGTCCAGCGCGGCAACGGCCTCATCGAGGACCAGCACCCTGGGGTCCACCGCCAGGGCCCGCGCGATGGCCAGGCGCTGGCGCTGGCCGCCGGAGAGACCGTGCGGCAACGCCCCTGCCTCGCGGGGCCCGAGGCCCACCTGGTCGAGCAGCCCGTCGGCGAGCGCCTCGTCCCTGCCGTGCAGTCGCAGGGCCGTGGTCAGGCATCGGCGGGCGGTGAGGCGTGGGTCCAGGGAGACGTACGGATCCTGGAAGACGATCTGGATCTCCCGGGCCCTGACGAGCCTTGCGGTCCGCCCGCGAGGGGTGCGCGCGGCACGGGGCCGTCCGGAGACGGAGACGGTGCCCGCGTCGGGGCGTACGAGCCCCACCAGCATCCGGGCCACGGTCGTCTTGCCCGACCCCGACTCCCCGACGATCCCCAGCGAGCCGCCCGCCGGGACGGTGAAGGTGATGCCGTCGGCGGCGGTGTGCCGCCCGCCGCCGGGCAGCGCGTACGTCTTCCGCAGGCCGTCCACGGCCAGCAGGGGCGCGCCCTCGGGTACGCGGTCGGTCGTGGTCATCGGACGCTCCTCTTGTCCTGGCCGGGCGCCGTGAGGACGGGAAGACGTCGGCAGGCCGCCGCACCCCCGCCGTCCAGGGCCACCGGCTCCGGTCGCCAGGTGGCGCACTCGGGTTCGGCCTCCGGGCAGCGGTCTGCGAACTCGCAGCCGCCGAAGGTGTCCGCGAGCGACGGCGGGCGGCCGGGGATCGGGCGGATCTCCCGCTCCGCCTCCCCCAGCGTCGGCGAACAGGCCAGCAGGCCCTTCGTATAGGGGTGGCGGGGCCGGTCGAAGAGCGCCCCGGCGGACTGCTCCTCCACGACCCGGCCCGCGTACATGACGTACACGCGGTCGCAGTAGGCGGCGGCCAGGTGCAGATCGTGGGTGATGAACAGGAGGCCGAGGTTCCGCTCGGCGCGCAGCGTGCGGAGCAGGGCGAGGATCTCGGCCTGGGTGGTGACGTCCAGGGCACTGGTCGCCTCGTCGGCGAGCAGCAGCCCGGGTTCGGCGGCCAGCGCACCGGCGATGACGACGCGCTGGAGCATGCCGCCGGACAGCTCGTGCGGCCGTTGGCGGACCCGGCGGGCGGGGTCGGGGAGGCCGACCGCGCCGAGGAGTTCGACGGCCCGGGCGCGGGCCGCCCTCCGGTCCAGCCCGCTGCCGGCGAGCCGCTCCACCAGGAAGTCGCCGATGCGGCGGACCGGGTTGAGCGCGGAGCGCGGGTCCTGGTGGACCATCGCGACCGTACTGGCCCGGTGGGCGCGCAGTGCCTCGCCGCGCAGCGCGAGGACGTCGGTGCCGTCGACGCGTACGGAGCCGGAGACCACGGCGCCCTCGGGGAGGGTGCGGAGGGCCGCCCGGGCGGTGGTCGACTTGCCTGAGCCGGATTCGCCGACCAGCGCGACCACTTCGCCGGCTCCCACCCGCAGGGTCACGTCGGTGAGGACGGGCCGGGCGGTGCCGGGGAGTTCGACGGTGAGGTTCTCGATGTCGAGGAGCATGCGGCTACCTCCTGTTGCCGAGTCGGTCGGCGGCCCAGACCCCGACGACGTTGAAGGACACCACGACGAGGGCGATGGCGAAGCCGGGCACCAGGGCGGGCAGGAGTGCGCCCTGGACGACGGCGGCCTGGCCCTCCTGCACCATGAGGCCCCAGTCGGAGCTGGGCGGCTGGGCGCCGAACCCGAGGTAGGACAGCGTGGCCAGCGACATCAGGGCCTCGCCGAAGAGGACCACCAGGTAGCCGATGACGGAGCGGCCGAGGTTGGGGACGAGATAGCGGGCGCAGATGCGCGCGCCGCCCATGCCCTGGACCCGGTAGGCGTCGATGTACGGCTTGCGGCGTTCGGCGAGGGCCACCGAGCGGGTGTACTTGGCGACGGTCGGGGTGTAGGCGAGTCCGAGCGCCAGCACGGAGGTCGTCATCCCGGCCCCGAAGACCGCGATGATCATCACGGTGAACAGCAGCCCGGGGAAGGCGTACATCACGTCGGTCAGCCGGGAGACCAGGGTGTCCACCCAGCCGCCGCGCCAGGCGGCGAGCGTGCCGAGCACGACGCCGAGCAGCGCCGCGATGGCGAGCAGGAGGATCGGCGCGATGAGGCTGGTGCGGGCCCCGTACAGCACCCGGGAGAGCAGGTCCTGTCCGGAGGAGTCGGTGCCGAGGAGGTGTTCGCCGCCGGTGCCGACGAGCGATGCGGAGAGGTCGATGGCGTCGGGGGCGTACGGCGCGAGGAGCGGGGCGAGGACGGCGGCGAGGATCACCAGCACGAGGACCGCGCCCGCGATCACGACGCTCAGCGGGCGGCGTGCCCCTCGTTCGACGCCCGCGGGTGCGAGGGTGAGCGCACTCATGCGGTGGCCTCCTTCACACGCGGGTCGAGCAGCGGGTGTACCAGGTCGACGAGGGTGGTCACGACGATGTAGCCGGTGACCATGAGCAGGAGCACGGCCTGCGCGACGGGGAAGTCGTGCGTGTTGATCGCACCGACGAGCAGCGAGCCGATGCCGCTGATCCCGAAGGCCGTCTCCACGACGACCGTGCCGGCGAGCATGCCCGCCATGACCAGGCCGCACATGGTGACGATCGGCCCGAGCGCGTTGCGCAGGATGTGCCGGACCACGATCTCGCGCTCCGGAACACCTGAGGCCCGTGCGACCTCCACATGGTCGGCGGCGCCCGCGTCGACCATCGACTGCCGGGTCACCCGGCTGATCAGGGCGAGTGCCCCGAGCGCCAACGACAGGGCGGGCAGGGTCAGATGGTGCAGTGTGCCCGCGAAGCCCTCCCCGCTGCCGGTGACGGGGAACCAGCCGAGCTGGACCCCGAACAGCGCGACGAGCGCGATGGCCGAGACGAACGAGGGGACCGAGGCTGCCAGGGTGGTGCCGCCGACGACGGTCGAGTCGATCCACGTCCCGCGCCGGACGGCGGCGAGGACACCGGCGCCGACACCGAGGACGACGAACAGCACTGTCGCGTACGCCACGAGGGCGAGCGTCGTCGGGAAGCGGGCGACGAGCAGGTCGGCGACCTGGTCGCTGTACTTGAACGAACGGCCGAGGTCGAAGTGGAGGCAGTCCCCGAGCCAGCGCCCGTACTGCACGACGAGGGGCTCGTCGAGGTGGTACTGGGCGCGGACGAGTTCCAGCTTCTCCGGGGTGAGCTTGTCGCGGCCGCCGGCCAGGAAGACGGCCGGGTCGCCGGGTGCGGCGTAGACGGCGGCGAAGATGACGAACGAGGCGGCGAGGAGCGTGGCGAGCAGTCCGGCCAGGCGCCGTGAGATCCGGGCGAGCATCGCGTCAGCCCTTCCGGCCGAGCTCGGCGGCCCACGGGTGGTAGAGGTACGCCATGGACGCGGGAGGTCCGGTCAGCTCGTCGTTCAGGACGAGCACGGACGGAACCTGGGCCACCGAGATCCAGACGGCGGCGTCGGTGAACGTCTTCTGGACGCCGACCGCGAGCTTCGCCCGCTCGCCGTCGTCGAGGGTGGAGAGTGCCTGCTTCACCTCGGCGTCGTACGCGGCGTCCTTGAAGCCGACCCAGTTGTTGGAGGAGTCGGAGAGGGCGTTGTCGTAGAAGCCCATCGGGTCGGCCTTGGAGATGTACCAGTCGGCGACGAGTACGTCGATCTCGCCGCGCACCGACGGGTCGCTGTAGAACTGCTCGAACTGCGAGGTCGGCACCGTCTTGATCTGCCCGGTGAGGCCGATGCGCTGGAGCGCCGCGCGCACGGCGTTGGCGACGACGGTGCGGCCCTGACTGGCATCCGTACCGATCACGATCGGCTCACCGGGTCCGCCTCCCGCCTCCTTGACCAGCTTCTTGGCGGCGGCGAGATCGTCGGCGTCCGGGCTTTCCGGGGCGTACGCGATGTCCTTCTGGGCGGCCTCGAAGGTGTCCTTCTCGTATCCCCAGGCGCCGGAGCCGACCGGGGTGCCCCACGGCTGGACCATGGAGCCGTAGCCGGACGCGGCGATGCCCTTGCGGTCCAGGGCGAGCGAGAGCGCCCGGCGGATCTTCGCGTCCTTCAGGCCGCCGCGTTCGGTCGGGATCAGGATGAGGGAGGCGGTGGAGGGACCGTAGTACCGCTCGATGCCCTTCTTGCCGCCGAGGGCCGCCGCGGTGTTGGGCGATTCGGCGTACGCGCCGTCGGCCGCACCCGTGGTCAGGGCGTTGACCAGGGCGCTGTCCGACGCCCAGCGGAAGGTGACCTGCTTCGTCAGCGGCTTCTCCCCCCAGTAGGCGTCGTAGCGCTGGATGGTGATCGAGTCGCCGGACTTCCAGCCGCTCAGCCGGTACGGGCCGGTGCACGCGTCGGTCTGTCCCGGGGTGCCGAAGTCCTTGCCGGCCTTCTCGACCTGTTCCTTGTTCCAGACGATGCCCGCGTCCCCGGCGAGGGCCTTGAAGAACATGGCGTCGGGCGCCTTGAAGGTGATCGTGATCTGCCGGTCGCCCGTCTTCCTCATCGCGGCGATGTTGCCGAACTCGTCGCCCTGCTCCATGTCCGGGTCGGCGTGCCGCTCCAGGCTCCACAGCACGTCGTCCGCGGTCATCGGGGAGCCGTCGTGGAAGGTGACTCCGGAGCGCAGCGTCAGGACGAGGGTCTTGTCGTCCGGTGTCTCGGCCTCCTCGGCGAGGAAGGGCTTCGTCGACATGTCCGGCTGGAGCTGGTAGAGCCGCTCGCAGACGTTGGTGAGGACGACGCGGCCGGCGCTGGAGCCCTGGGTGTCCAGGTCGAGCGAGTCCGGTTCGTCCTCAAGGAGCCAGTCGGCGTTCGCCAGTTCGCCCTTGGCGGCCGGGGTGGTCGGCGTGAGGGTGAGCGCGGCGGCCTCGGCGGCCGAGGAGCCGCCACCCGTGTTCTGGGTGGCGCCGCTACAGCCGGCGGCCGCGACGATCACCGTCGCGACGGCGCCCGCGGCCAGGGCCGTCCTTCGTCGATAGGTGCGGTTCATCACTGAAGTCCTGTCAGTTCTGGCCGTACGGGCCGTCGTAGAGGTTCCAGGGGAGGTGCTGGTACTCGCGGTCACAGGGGGTTCCGGCGGTGACGTGGTAGTCGCCGGACGTCAGGTCGGCCAGGGAGGAGACGAGCGTGGTCCAGTGCTCGACGGCCGGGCGGCGCGGGTCGGGGTGGGTGCACAGGGATTCCGGGTGGCCGAGGTGGTCCGACATGGCCCGGCGGATGACCGCGCGGGACTCGTCGGGGCCGGTGGAGCCGCGCAGCGCCCTGAGCCCCTGCTCGGCGCGCGGGACCCGGACGAGCGAGTCCGAGGACATGGGCCGGTAGCCGGATGCTGCCAACTGGGCGGGGATGCCCGCCTGGTAGTGGTTGCCGTGCACCAGCAGGCCGTCGGTCGGATACATCCAGCCGTGTCCGGCCGGGGTGGTCTCCAGGTCGATGGCGAAGCCTTCGCGGCAGGTGAGGAGCGCGTTGCTGGCGATGTGGGCCCGGGTGCGGCAGAGCACGTCGAGCGCGTCGGTGATGTTGCTCTGGTCCAGGACGCTGCGGCGTACGACGGTCTGGAGCAGCCCGACCGTGTCGTCGAAACGGCCACCGAGGCCGTTGGCGTTGAGGGCGATGCCGGCGGAGTTGGCACCCTGGCGGCCGACCTGGCCGGCCTCGACCTGCATGATCAGGGTCGGTTTCGGGGGCTGGACGATCCGGATCATGACGACGGTGTCGGCGACGCCCGCACGCCAGTCCCAGTTCTGCCCGGCGTAGACGTGCCCGTCGCCGCTGGCCTCGCCGTAGGCGGCGAAGGAGGTGCAGCCCTCGGCGGGCTCCTCGTCCGCCTGCTGTCCGGCCGCCTCCATCTGCGCGAAGGACTTGTCGTAGATGACCTCGCCGCGCGCGTTCAGGGCGAGGACGTCGAGCAGGCCGACCCCCGCGCCGTCCGCGATGCCCTGCATCTCCTCGACGAGGTGGGGCGCGTAGTCGCGTACGGGATCCAGCCAGCGGCCGGCGCGGGCGGCGACCCGGTCCCAGGTCAGCCCGGCGGACCGGCCGAACGCCTCCTCGTAGTAGCCGAGGGCGGCGTGCAGTTGGGGGCGCACGGCCTCGCCGTACTGGCGCCCCCGGTCGAGCGGGCCGCCGGAGATCTCGATGACCGGGAGGGCCCGGGCGGGAGCGGGTTTCGTGGGAAGGGGTGCCATTGTTCTCCTCGCGACGGAACGCTTCCGCGTACGACGCCCTGAGGATCGCCAGGATCCTGTAACGTCGATTTCAGGATGCGTTCCCCTTGGAACGTTCTGCCCAGGACAGTAACGCGGGTCACACGGAAGTCAATGGTTGTAATGGAAATTCCAGAGAACGAAACCGGAGTGACACGGCTGCGTGCGGCGATTCGTGATCAATGGGACGACCTGTCGACGTCCGAACGAGCCGTCGCGCAGTACCTGGCCTCCGCCCCCGTCGAGCAGCTGCTCTTCGCCAGCGCCCAGGAGCTGGGCGCCGCCAGCTCCACCAGCAACGCCACCGTCGTACGCGCCCTCCAGCGCCTCGGATACGCGGGCCTGCCCGCCCTGAAGCGGGAGCTGGCCAACGACTTCACCGCGTCCGTCGCCCCCGAGGTACGCCTCAAGCAGCGCATCGCACACGTCGGCCGCGACCTGGGATCCATCTGGAGCGACGTCTTCGACGAGGCCCAGGAACGCATCGACCAGGCCCGGCGGCTCACCGAACCGGAGGCCGTCAAGCGCTCGGTGGCAGTCCTCGCCGAGGCGCACGAGGTGTTCTGCTACGGCATCGCCGCCTCGGAACCGGGCGCCCGCCACCTCGCGCTCGCACTGGGCAGGATCGGCCGCCGGGCCCGCTTCGTCTCCGAGACCGGCTTCGCCCTCGCGGACCAGCTGCTGGCCCTGGGACAGGGCGACGCCGTGGTGATCTTCCAGCCGGGCCGGCGGCTGGTGGAACTGACCGTGATGATGGAGCGGGCCCGTGCGGTCGGCGCCAAGGTCGTGCTGGTCACGGACGAACTGGGCGAGGCGTACGCCGACCGCGTCGAGGCGGTCCTCACCGCCCCGCACACCCCGACCGGCATCACCGCGGAGTCGCTGACGGGGCTGCTCGTCGCCGACGCGCTGCTCCTGGCGCTGGCCACGCTGGACGAGACCCGGGCGGTGGAGTCCTCGCACCAGCTCACCGCGCTGCGCGACCAGTTGCTCGACCCGAAACGCCGCGCCTGAATCCCTCATCGGCTGACATGGCGTCACCCTCCGCACAGGCCTTCGCCCCCCAATCATGTCGAGGGCCTGTGCAGAGCGTCACCCGATACTGACGAGCCCGCCCATAACAAGGCAGACTGTTGACCGCGATACCAACGGTATGAAGCAGAGCGGGATCGGCAGGACCGGCGGGGCAAGCAGGACAGGGGGCATCATGGACCGCGACAACGGACCCGGCGTGCGCGTTCCGGAGCAACGCGCTCCGCGGGAACGGGCGGCCGGCACCGAACTGCGCTTCACCGTGCTCGGCCCTGTACGCGTCTGGCGCGGCAGCGAACCCCTGCCGTCGGGGTCCCCGCAGCAACGCGCCCTGCTGGCCGCCCTGCTCCTGCGCGACGGCCGCACGGCCACCGCAGCCGAACTCATCGACGCCCTCTGGGGTGACGACCCCCCGTCCCAGGCACTGGCCACGGTGCGGACGTACGCGTCCCGGCTCCGCAAGGCCCTGGGCCAGGACACCCTGGTCAGCGAGGCGGGAGGCTACGCCGTCCGGATCCCGCGCGAGGCACTCGACCTGACGCTCGCCCAGGACCTGGCGGCCGAGGCGGAGAAGGCGCGCGGCGGCGGCGACCGCTGCCAGGCCCGCACACTGATCAACAAGCTGCTCGGCCTCTGGGACGGTGAGGCCCTCGCCTCCCTCCCCGGCCCGTACGCCGAGAACCAGCGCACCAGCCTGGAGGAATGGCGCCTCCAGCTCACCGAGACCCGGCTCGACCTGGACCTGGAGGTCGGCTGCCACGCGGAGGCGGTCTCCGAACTGACCGCGCTCACCGCGGCGCAGCCCCTGCGCGAGCGACTGCGCGAACTGCTGATGATCGCCCTGTACCGCAGCGGCCGTCAGGCCGAGGCCCTCGCGGTGTACGCCGACACCCGTCGCCTGCTCGCGGAGGAGCTGGGCGTCGACCCCCGCCCCGAACTGGCCCAGCTCCAGCAGCGGATCCTCCGGGCCGACGAGGAGCTGGCCCGCCCCGCCGACGAGCCGGCCCCCGCCTCCGTCCCGGTCCGCCCGGCCCAGCTCCCCGCCACCGTCCCGGACTTCACGGGCCGCGCCGCGTTCGTACGCGAGCTGGGTGACCGGCTCATGACCGCCGAGGGCTCCGTCATGGCGGTCTCCGCGCTGGCCGGCATCGGCGGCGTCGGCAAGACGACCCTCGCCGTGCACATCGCCCACCAGGCACGCCCGCACTTCCCGGACGGCCAGCTGTACGTCGACCTCCAGGGCGCGGGCGCCCGGGCCGCCGAACCCGAGACCGTCCTCGGCGCGTTCCTGCGCGCGCTGGGCACCGCCGACTCCGCGATCCCGGACTCCCTGGACGAGCGGGCCGCGCTCTACCGCTCCACCCTCGACGGCCGCCGCATCCTGGTCCTGCTCGACAACGCCCATGACGCGGCGCAGATCCGGCCGCTGCTCCCGGGCACGGAAGGCTGCGCGGCGCTGGTCACCAGCCGGGTCCGCATGGTCGACCTGGCCGGGGCGCACCTGGTGGACCTGGACGTGATGTCCCCCGAGGAGGCCCTGCAGCTCTTCACCCGCATCGTCGGCGACGAACGCGTCCGCTCGGAGCGGGAGGCGGCCCTGGACGTGGTGGCCGCGTGCGGCTTCCTGCCGCTGGCCATTCGCATCGCCGCCTCCCGGCTGGCCGCCCGCCGCACCTGGACGGTCTCGGTGCTGGCCGCGAAGCTCGCCGACGAACGCCGCCGCCTCGACGAACTCCAGGCCGGCGACCTCGCCGTGAAGGCCACCTTCGAGCTCGGCTACGGCCAGCTGGAACCGGCCCAGGCCCGCGCCTTCCGCCTCCTCGGCCTGGCGGACGGCCCCGACATCTCCCTCGCGGCGGCTGCCGCGCTCCTGAACCTGGACCCTCACACGGCGGAGGACCTCCTGGAGTCCCTGGTCGACACCAGCCTCCTGGAATCGGCGGCCCCGGGCCGCTACCGCTATCACGACCTGGTGCGCCTCTACGCGCGTGCGTGCGCGGAACGCGACGAACAGCCGCCGGTGGAAAGGGAGCTGGCGCTGTCGCGGCTGCTGGACTTCTACCTGGCCACGGCGGCGGGGGTGTACGCGCTGGAGCGGCCGGGCGAGCGGGTGCTCGACCACTTCACTCGCACCGAGTACCCCGGGCTCACTTTCCAGGTCCGTGAGACCGCGCTGGACTGGCTCTTCTCCGAGTCCAGCGGGCTGTTGGCCTGCGCGGCCCAGTCCGCCGGATCCGGCATGCCGCGGCGGGCCGCCGATCTGCTCATGGCCATGGTGGACCTGGGGGAATCCGGCGCCAACTCCCACCAGTTCGCCACCGCGGCGAAGGCCGTGAGCGATGCGGCGCGGACGGCGGGCGACGCACAGGCCGAGGGCCGGGCCCGGACGATGCTGACCCACGCCCTCAGCGTGTCCGGACGGTTCGCGGAGGCCGAGACCGAGGCCCGGCGCGCACTGGAGCTCGGCCGGCTGGCCGACGACCCGGTCTCCCTCGGACAGGTCCCGAACCAGCGCGGAATCATCGCCCTGTACGAGAACCGGCACTCCGACGCCGAGAATCACCTGAGTGAAGCGCTGACCGCCTTCCGCGCGGACGGCAACAAGCCCGGCGAGGCCTCGGCCCTGTGCAACCTCTCCCGTGTCCATCTGGCCACGGGCAGGACAGCGAGCGCCGTGGACCTCGCCCAGCAGGGCGTCGGCATCTACGAGGCGGACACCTCGGGTCTGGCCCTGCGCCTGGCCAACGGGAAATACGCCCTGGGGCTGGCGCTCACCGGTACGGGGCGGACGGTCTCCGCCCAGGAGGCGCTCACCGAGGCCATGTCGATATTCCGCGACAGCCGGCAGCAACTCTGGCACGGAATGACCCTGTTCCGGCTGGCCGAGCTGCACCTCGCCATCCGTCAGCCCGCCCACGCGGCGTCCCACGCCGAGCAGGCACTCGCGATCCTGCGCGGTATCGGCGGTGAATGGCGCCGGGCGAACGTACTCACCGCACTGGGCCGCGGGCTCGCCGGCATCGGTCAGACGGACCGCGCCCAGGTCTGCTGGAACGAGGCGCTCTCGATCTTCGACGACCTGGACTCCCCCGAGGCCGCCTCCGTGCGTGAACTCCTGGCCCCGGCCCCTGTCGCCAGGGCCTCCTGACCGGCGTTCATCATTCGTTTATCGCCTCACGGCACTCTCTACTCATCGATCCGTCGCGTCGGGGGGCAGACGGATTGGCGAGTGGCCTCACCGTTAGGGTGATCGGCCCTGGGAGCCCGCCCGGCGATCCACGGGGGAACCGCCGGGCGAGCTCCCCATCCGCAGTCACCACCTTTTTCAGGAGTTGAACTTCATGGCCGACAAGAGCGACATCCTCAAGCCGACGGACGCGCACGCCACCGGCGAGGAGATCACCACCCAGGACGCCCACGCCACCGGTTCGCCGCTCAAGCCGGCCGACGCGCACGCCACCGGCGAGGAGCTCACCACCCAGGACGCCCACGCCACGAGTGAGCCGGCCAACTAGACCTCACCCGCACGGGGAGCGGCCGCGGCGGCGCGGAGGGGGAGCCGTCGCGGCCGCTGCATGTCCGCGCGCACGGAGCAG